>JAEWVY010000113.1 GCA_023396625.1 Pseudomonadota bacterium
CCGTCGGGCCAGGCAGCAAAACGTTCGTGACGCAGTCAGGGGAACAGTACACGGCGGGCATCTGGGTGTCCGCCGTCAGCGCCGCAAACCAGGCGAACTGGATGGTGGGGCAAGTCACCGCGTACGCTGGCACATCGCTGACGATCGAGGTGTCTCTGAAAGGTGGCGCCGGCACGTTCGCGGATTGGAACCTGTCCCTCGCCGGCGTGCCAGGCGCAACCGGCCCGGCGGGCGGCGTGAACAGTGTCAATGGTTTGCAGGGCGACGTCGTCAACATCGCGACCACGGACACCCCCCAGACCTTGGCCGACAAGCGCATCCCGCCTCGGGTCGGATCTGTGGCGTCCAGCGCGACGCCAGCCATCGACGTCGACGCATATGACATCGTCGACATCAACGCGCTGGCCGTGAACATCACCTCGATGTCGTCGGGTCTGAGCGGGACGCCAACTAACGGTCAACCGCTGATCATCAGGATCACCGGCACTGCTGCGCGCACCATCGCGTGGGGCACCGCCTACGAGAGCTCGGTCGCCGCGCTGCCGACAACCACCACCGGCACCGCGATGTTGTCAGTCGGACTGATGTACAACGCGGCCAGCGGCAAGTGGCGTTGCGTGGGGGTGGCGTAGATGTTGGCCGCGCTGATGATGCTGATGCCCAAGGAGTTCCGCTTCGACCTCGCGCCGGGTAACTCTGATCTGCGCACGGCCGCATTGGCGGCGGGCTGGTCTGGCACGGCGAAGGTGGTCGCCACGCTGCCCGCGGGGGTCGACCTGGCCAACGGGCTGACAGTGTCCGGAGCATTCCCCGCAGGAGTGCGACTCAACATCGCATCAGGTGCTGGAATTTATGGCGGATACGGAAACGGCGGCAACGGTGGCTACGGCAGCGCCAATACGGGACTCACAGGCGGCAGCGCTGGCGGCACGGCTCTTGCCGTCACCGTGGCATGCACAGTGGATAACCTCGGCATACTGGCCGGCGGAGGCGGCGGGGGCGGCGGGGGCGCAGGTGGGCACGTCGTCGATTGGGTGGCGAAATTTGGTGGCGATGGGGGCCACGGAAGAGGCTATGTAGGGACGCAAGAACTTGGCGCGGCCGGACAAGATGGAGCTTGCACAGGTGCCGGCGGCACGGGTGGCGGATTCGGTACCGCTGGGGAGAGCGGCTCGAATGGGCAGTACTGGAACGGCTCATCCTGGGTGACAACGTACGGAGCGGCGGGCGGGGCGGCCGGCAAATCGGTCAGCGGCAACGCCAATATCACGTGGATCAACACGGGGTCACGGGTCGGGCCGATCGCATGACGAGGTATGCACTACTGATCGCCTGGGTCTCCGCGCCGACCCTGGTCGCCGCCACATTGGCTTACGTGTGGTGGCGCCGCCGGCGGCAGCACTACATGCCGGCCGAGCCGAAGGTGTTGCGCACCGACCTGGAGTATTGGTACTACGGCATCCAGCCCGGGGAGGCCGACGCAGTGGCCGGACACGTGACACTGATCCACGAGAGCGGCTGGTATCTGGACGCCGCGGGCATCGCCCACAGCATGCGCAGCCACGGCATGCGCACCATGCTGACGGTGCAGGACCAGATCTGGGACGGCAACAAAATCAGGACCGATGCGGGCGATCGGCTGCGGTCGCTGTTTAATGCGCTGCGGGATGTGCTCCATCAGGTCGTGGCGCTGTACGTCATCGACGAACCAGATGGCCGCAATTGCACGCACGAGGATGTGGTGCGCGCCTGCGTATTGCTGCGCCAGGTGGCGCTGGATTATCCCGCCCTGGCCGGCGTCAAGCTGGCCGTGACCTACAGCTACAAGGGCACGCTGCCCGGGATCGACGCGCTCGATTGGGTTGGTCTGGACGACTACGGCAAAGGCAGCGGCGTGCTGATCGGGCGCGAGTGGCTGCAGATGATGAGCCGCCTGAGGCCCGACCAGCGGTGTTACGTGGTGCCTGGCGGGGCCAACCCATGGCGCCAGGACCCCGAGGCGTTCCGGCGCTACGCACACGCCACGCCACAGTGCATCGGGATCATGCCGTTCATGTGGGGGGCGCGGGATGACTCGGGCGAGAAAAACGAGGGGATCAAGCGCAACGGCATGGCGCCGCGGTATGAGAGCCTGGGCCACGAAGTGCTGAACCTGCGTCCTGACAGCGGATCGTAGGAAGAGAATCCAGCGGGGTTGTTCTGACGTTCTGTGCAATTCCTTTGCGCTGCGCGAAAGTACACTGCGGCTTATTTATCGCAGCGACGCGGCCTCAAATATCGCGGCGCGCTTCACGCCGCCGAGAACGCGGACCTCGTGGCGACCCTGTCCCACCTGCCCTGGGCGGCCTTTGGCTCGGGCACGGACCTGGGCGAGACCAAGGCCAAGCCGGAGATCTGGAAGGAGCAGGCCAAGTTCAAGGGCGGCGCGGACAAATTGCAGGCCGAGGCGGCAAAGCTGGCGGCAGCAGCCAAGACGGGCAACCTGGACAATCTGAAAGCCGCTTTTGGCGCCACGGCGGAAACCTGCAAGGCGTGCCACGACGCGTTCCGGAGCAAATAAAGCCGCATTGTTTGCTATATAAAACATAGCAAACTATGACCATCCCACGCTGGGAAAAGCTGTTTTTCTTATAAATCTGTGCCGCGCTGCCCCGTAGCGGGCCCGGCACAGCGTTTCAGGCCTGCGCCAACAGCTTTTCGATGAGCTCGTGCAATTCAGCGAAATCGGGCTCGCCAACATATCGCTTGACGATTTCGCCACGCTTGTTCACGAGATAGCTCGTGGGTGTGAGTTGCACGTCGCCCCAGGCCTTGGCGACAGCGCCGGTGTTGTCAATCGCCACCTTGAAGGGCAGTTTGCGTGTCTGCGCGTAGTTCACCACGTAGCTGGGCGGATCGTAACTCATCGCCACGGCCACGGTGTCGTACCCTCTGGCTTTGAACTTCTCATAGGTGGCAACGAGTTTGGGCATTTCCGCCACGCAGGTCACGCAGGTCGTTGCCCAGAAGTTCACGAAGGTCACGCGGCCTTTGAGGTCGCTCGCCTGATGCCGGCTGCCATCGAGCAGCACGAAAGTCGACGCCGGCGCCGGCGAGGTGCCTGAGCCGACGAACACGAACAGCCCGGCCGCCACCACGGCGACCGCCACTGCGCTGTACACAATGCGCTTCATTGACAAACGCTCCAAGAATTGGCCCCAGTTTACCCCTGCGCATCGAAGAACGCCGAAGTGACCGCCCTCTTGCTGTCACCGAGGGCGGTATGTCGTCGATGGATTGCTTTGCACAGGAAAAGTTCATTGCCAGCGGCGTGCCTCCCGGGTGCGCGGAAAGTGCTGCCGGCGTGCAGAAAAACAGGCATGTTCTTCCGGATCCGCCCCCGGTGTGTGGCGCGCCAGGCCCTTTGAGTGCGCACGACATCGGCCGATGGCGGCCCCATGCGTGCAGGCGCGGATCGGAGATTTCGGCCGCCAGCGGGTTGCCACTGGCGCATCGGAGGGGTTGCGGAAATTTCCCCGCGATATCTTGCCTGCCAGCGATCTGGGCGTCAGGACGCCGGCGTGATCGGAGGGCTATCCCACGCACCCCAGCAACAGCTGGACCAGGGCGTCCGGCGTGCTGATCATCGGGTCGTGCCCGGTCGGCAGCGTGACCACTCGCGCGCCAGAATGCCAGGCGCCGTCCCAGAATTTCGGGTCGCGCACGCGTTGGCGAATCACGTCGATGGTGGCCAGCGGCGGCGCGGTGCAGTCGATGAAGGTGCGCGGCACCTGCGCCACGCGCCGCGGGTCGAAATTCAGCGGCGCCTCGTATGTTTGGCCTGGGTGCGGCGTCTGCCGGCGGCGCACCCAGTCACAGTCCATGGCTTCAAGCCCGAAAACGGAGGGATCGGGCGGCGGGAAGCTGTAGTCCGGGCTGGCCGCCGCCGCTGCGAGGCGGGCCTCGCGGGTGGCCCGGGCGTGGGTGCTGCTCCAGCTCTCGCCCGGCTTGGGCACCACGGCATCGACATACACCAGATGCGCCAGCCGCCCTGGCGCGCGGTCGGCCACGGCCGTGCCCAGCATGCCCGCGTAGGAGTGCACCGCGAGGATGACCTGCGCCATCTCCTCCGCCTCGATGGCGCCCAGGACATCGGAGATATGCGTTTCCAGGGTGATGGTCGGCCCGAGCAGGTGCGCCCGCTCACCCACGCCGGTCAGTGTGACGGCATGGGCGCGGTGGCCCGCGCGCACGAGGGCCTCGACGACATGGCGCCAACACCAGCCACCGTGCCAGGCGCCATGCACCAGAACGAAGTTCGCCATCAGATCACCGCCTTTTCTTTCAACGCCGCCACATGCGCCTCGGAATAACCCAGGACCGACTGCAGCACCTCCCGGGTGTGCTGACCCAGCAGAGGGGGCGGCAGGTCCGTGCGTACGGGGGTCGCGCTGAGCTTGATGGGGCTCGATGTCAGTGGCAGCCTGGGCTGCAGCGGGTGCGACCAGGTGCCCACCATGCCGCGCGCGCGCACCTGGGGGTCGGCAAACACTTCGGCCAGGTTGTTGATCGGTCCGCACGGGACCTTGCCCGCTTCCAGCGCGGCGAGCCATTCGCTTTTGCGACGGGTTTTCATGATCGCTTCGAGCCGGGGCACCAGCTCCGCCCGGTGCCGCACCCGGTCGGGATTGCGCGCGTAACGCGGATCGGTCGCCAGCTCGGGGCATCCGGCGATGTCGCAGAAGCGCGCGAATTGGCCGTCGTTGCCCACGGCCAGGATCAGATGGTCCTGGCTGCCGTCGGCCGCCGGGGCCACCTCGAACACCTGGTAGGGCACGATGTTCTGATGCGCGTTGCCGGAGCGGCCGGGCACCTTGCCGCTGACGAGGTAGTTGGCGCCGAGGTTGGCGAGCATGGCCACCTGCGTGTCCAGCAGGGCGGCGTCCACGTGTTGCCCTTCACCGGTGCGCTCGGCATGACGCAACGCTGCGAGGATGGCCACCGTGGCGTACATGCCGGTGAACAGGTCGGCCACGGCCACGCCCACTTTCTGGGGGCCGCCGCCCAGGTCGTTGCGTTCGCCCGTCACGCTCATGAGGCCGCCCATGCCCTGGATCGCGTAGTCGTAGCCGGCGCGCTCGCGGTAGGGGCCGGTCTGGCCGAAACCGGTGATGCTGCAGTACACCAGGCGTGGATTCAGCGCGCGCAGCGACGCGTAGTCGAGGCCGTAGCGCGCCATGTCGCCGACCTTGAAGTTCTCGACGAACACGTCGCAGCGTGTCGCCAGGTCCCGGATCAGCGCCTGCCCCTCGGCCTGGGCGATGTCGCAGGTCACCGAGCGCTTGTTGCGGTTGGTGCCCAGGTAATAGGCGGCCTCGCCACTGTCGTGGCCCGAGGCGTCCTTCAGGAAAGGAGGGCCCCAGGCCCGTGTGTCGTCGCCGGTGCCGGGACGCTCGATCTTGATCACGTCGGCACCCAGATCGGCGAGCGTCTGGGTGCACCACGGGCCCGCCAGGACACGGGAGAGATCGAGAACGCGGATGCCTTCCAGTGAGTTCATGGACGAATTGTCGCCAAAAACATCGCCGGTCTGCGCTGATAATCGGCCGATGCGCTGGTTCTCTCTTCTGCCGTGGCCACTGGTGGCCCTGCTTGCGGCCTGCAGCCCGACTTACAACTGGCGCGAGTTCCGGCTCGACGATGCGCCGCTGGTGGTGCAACTGCCCTGCAAGCCCGAGCACGCCAGCCGCGAAGTGCCGCTGGGCGAGGACACGGTGCCCCTGCGCATGACAGGCTGCCGGGTGGCCGGGGTCACGTTTGCGGTGGGCCGCCTGCGTCTGGCGCCCACGGCCCCGGGAGGGCAGCGGCTGGCGCAGTGGCGAGCCGCCTCGCTGGCCAGACTGCGCGCGGGCGAGGTGCGGGAACAGCCCTTTCAGCCCAAGGGCAGCCTCGGCCTGCCGCAATCGCTGCGCGTGGACACCGTGGGCCAGACTACCGAGGGCCGCCCGGTGCGGGCCAGCGCGGTGTGGTTTGCGCGTCTGGCGCCCGATGGGTTGTGGCTTTTTCACGCGGCGGTCTACGCGGACGCGGTGCCTGCGTCGGTGGTGGACAGCTTTTTCAATGGGTTGACACTGCAGTGATGCGCCCGCTGCCGCGCCGTGCCGCCGTGGGCGTGTTCCTGGCCTTTGCGTTTGCCTACTTTCTGTCGGCGCTGCTGCGCGCCATCACCGCGACGCTGTCGCCGGTGCTGACGCAGGAATTCAGTCTCGGGGCGCGTGACCTTGGCTTGCTCGGGGGCGGGTATTTCCTCGGTTTCGCGGTGATGCAGCTGCCGCTGGGAAGCTGGCTGGATCGTCACGGGCCGAAAAAGGTGATTCTGCCCTTGCTGGGGCTGGCGGTGCTGGGGAGCCTGGCTTTCTCGGTGGCTGGCGGCTTTGCCAGCTTGCTGGCGGCGCGCGTGCTGGTGGGCGTGGGTGTCAGCGCCTGCTTGATGGCGCCCCTGGCCGGCAACCGCCGCTGGCTGGACCCGGCCGATCAACTGCGCGCCAATTCCTGGATGCTGATGACAGGCTCCCTTGGCATGGTGGCGTCCACGCTGCCAGTGCAGTGGCTGCTGCCGTTGCTGGGCTGGCGGCCCATGTTCTGGGCGTTGGCGGTGTGGATGGCGGTCGCTGCCGGGCTGATCGCCTGGGCAGTGCCGTCCATGCCGAAGGCTGCCGGCGTGGCGGCGGCGTCTTCCGACGGCTACGCACAGGTCTGGCGGCATCCGTATTTCCTGCGCATGGCGCCCATTGGCTTTTTCAGCTACGGTGGCCTGATCGCCATGCAGACGCTGTGGGCAGCGCCCTGGATGACCCAGGTGATGGGTTACAGCCCGCTTCAGGCGGCCGCGGGCCTGTTTTGGATCAACCTGTGCATGCTGGTGACGTTCTGGACCTGGGGCATGGTGAACCCCCGGCTGGCCCGGGCGGGACTTTCCGCCGAGCGGCTCATCGCGGCGGGCCTGCCTTCCAGTTTTGCCTTGTTAGCTATTATTATAATAGCTGAAAATCACCTATCCACGCTGGGAATCCCCGTTTTTTGCTTGTATTGCATGAGTTGCAGCTTCGTGGCCCTGGCGCAGCCGGCGGTGGGGATGGCATTCCCCCCGGCGCTGGCGGGGCGTGCGCTGACCGCCTATAACCTGGTGATTTTCGCGGGCGTGTTCGCCGTGCAATGGGGCATTGGCCTGCTGATCGACGGCTTTTCCGTCATCGGGCTGGGCCAGGTGGCGGCCTACCGTCTGGCCATGGGGGTGTTTCTGCTGTGCTGTGTCGCCGCGCATGGCTGGTTCCTGTGGTCGAAACCGCATAATCAGGCGCCATGAACAGCGTGCTTGTCATCGCCCATGCTCCGCTGGCGCATGCGTTGCGCCAGTGCGCGCTGCATGTGTTCCCGGATTGTGGGGACGGTGTGCTGGCGCTGGACGTGCAGCCCAATGTGCCGCCGGAAGAAACGCTGGCGGCGGCGCGCATCCTGATCGGGCAGCTCGGCGCCCGGCCGGGCGTGGACGGTGTGCTGGTGCTGGCCGACATGTTCGGCGCCACGCCGTGCAACGTGGCGGCCCGGCTGGTCGATGGCCATGCCTCGCGGTTGATCGCGGGCGTGAATCTGCCCATGCTGCTGCGCACGCTCAGTTACCTGCACGAACCCCTGGAAGCGCTGGTGTCGCGCGCCATCACCGGGGGCACACAGGGGGTGATGCAGGTGGCGGTGACGGCGCCGCAGAATCAGGCGAGGAGAGACCATGATCAAAACCACCACGACCATCAGCAATAAGCTGGGACTGCACGCCCGTGCCTCGGCCAAGCTCACCAAACTCGCGGGCAGCTTCGCGTGCGAGGTGTGGCTCAGCCGGGGTGAGCGGCGGGTCAACGCCAAGAGCATCATGGGCGTGATGATGCTGGCCGCGGGGCAGGGCACCGAGGTCACGCTGGAAACCCATGGCGAACGCGAACAGGAGGCGCATGCCGCGCTGCTGGCGCTGATCGCGGACAAGTTCGGAGAGGGCGAGTGACTTTCTCGATTCACGGTCTGGCGGTCGCGCGTGGCGTGGCCATCGGCCGGGCGGTGCTGGTGGCGTCGAGCCGGCTCGACGTGGCGCACTACTTCATCACGCCCGACCGCGTCGATGCGGAGATCGAGCGCGTGCGCGCGGGCCGCAACGCGGTGGTGGATGAACTGCAGCGACTGCAACAGGACATGCCCAAGGATGCCCCCCATGAGCTGGCGGCCCTGCTCGATGTGCACCTCATGCTGCTGCAGGACGAGGATTTGACCGCCGGCGTCAAGCACTGGATCCGCGACCGGCTCTACAACGCCGAATGGGCCCTGACCACGCAATTCGAGGTCATCGCGCGCCAGTTTGACGAGATGGAGGACGAGTACCTGCGCGAGCGCAAGGCCGACCTGGAACAGGTGGTCGAGCGCGTGCTCCGGCGCATGCTCGGCGCGGCGTCACCCGTCGAGTCCCCGGTGCCGCGCGCGCGTCGGCAGCAGGACCTGTTGCTCGATGACACGCTCGATGTGCCGCTGGTGCTGGTGGCGCACGACCTGTCGCCGGCCGACATGTTGCAGTTCAAGAAAAGCGTGTTCGCCGGCTTTGTCACCGATGTGGGGGGCAAGACCAGCCACACGGCCATCGTCGCGCGCAGCATGGACATCCCCGCGGTGGTCGGCACGCGCACCGCCAGCCACCTGGTGCGTCAGGACGACTGGATCATCGTTGACGGCGACGCCGGCGTGGTCATTGTCGACCCTTCGCCCATCATCCTGGCTGAATATGGTTTTCGGCAGCGTCAGGGCGAGCTCGAGCGCGAGCGGCTGTCCCGCTTGCGCAACACCCCGTCGGTCACGCTCGATGGCCAGAGGATCGAGTTGCTGGCCAACATCGAAATGCCCGACGACGTGGCCGCGGCCCTCAAGGTCGGCGCGGTCGGCGTGGGCCTGTTTCGCAGTGAGTTCCTGTTCATGGGCCGGCACGGCAACCTGCCCGGCGAAGAGGAGCAATACCGGGCCTACTGCCGCGCCGTCGAGGGCATGCAGGGCTTGCCGGTGACCATTCGTACCGTCGACGTGGGCGCGGACAAGCCGCTCGACGAGACCCGGCATGACGAGGCGCACCTGAATCCGGCACTGGGTCTGCGTGCCATCCGCTGGAGCTTGGCGGAGCCGGCGATGTTCCTCACGCAGCTGCGCGCCATCCTGCGCGCGGCCGCGCACGGGCAGGTGCATCTGCTGATTCCGATGCTCGCGCACGGCAGCGAAATCCGCCAGGCGCTGGCGCTGATCGACCAGGCCCGCGAGCAACTCGACCGCCAGGGGGTGGTCCATGGGCCGGTCAAGCTTGGCGCCATGATCGAAATCCCCGCTGCCGCGCTCACGCTGGGTTTGTTCCTGAAGCATTTCGATTTCCTGTCCATCGGCACCAACGATTTGATCCAGTACACCCTGGCGATTGACCGGGCGGACGAAACCGTGGCCCACCTCTACGACCCCTTGCACCCGGCCGTGCTGAAGCTGGTGGCCGACACCATCGCAGAGTGCCGGGCACAGGGCAAGAGCGTGAGCGTCTGCGGGGAGATGGCCGGCGATCCCGCCCTCACGCGCCTGTTGCTGGGTTTCGGATTGCGCAGTTTCTCGATGCACCCGTCGCAGATTCTGGCGGTGAAGCAGGAAGTGCTGCGCGCCGACACGGCCAAGCTGCAGGCTTGGGCCCGGGACGTGTTGCAGGCCGAGGATCCGGCACCGTTGCTGGCCTGAGCCCCGGAACGGCCAAAGCGGGGCGGTGAGGGGTTTTCCGCCGGTTCGGGTTGTTTACGGGGTCGCGTTTGCGGTGCCCAGCATCTGACGCGCCTGCTGATCGGCGTGGTAGCTCGAGCGCACCATGGCGCCCACGGCGGCGTGGGAAAAGCCCATCTCGTACGCCCGGGTCTCGAACATCTTGAAGGTGTCGGGGTGGACATAACGGCGCACCGGGATGTGGGCGGTGGAGGGCGCCAGGTACTGGCCGATGGTGAGCATGTTGATGCCGTGGGCGCGCATGTCCTGCATCACCTGCAGGATTTCCTCGTCGGTCTCGCCCAGCCCCACCATCAGGCCGCTCTTGGTGGGGATGTCCGGGAACAGCGCCTTGAACTTCTTCAGCAGGTTCAGGCTGAAGGCGTAGTCGGAACCTGGGCGGGCCTCCTTGTACAGGCGCGGCACCGTCTCCAGGTTGTGGTTCATCACGTCCGGCGGCGCGGCTTTGAGGATGTCCAGCGCCCGGTCGTCGCGGCCGCGAAAGTCGGGCACGAGGATTTCGATCTGCGTCTGCGGTGAAAGCTCGCGCGTCTTGCGGATGCAGTCCACGAAGTGCTGGGAGCCGCCGTCGCGCAGATCGTCGCGGTCCACGCTGGTGATGACCACGTACTTGAGCTTGAGCGCGGCGATGGTCTTGGCC
>JAEWVY010000115.1 GCA_023396625.1 Pseudomonadota bacterium
AGATGTGTATAAAGAGACAGGCCTGGGCAAATTCGCGGGCGAAGCCCAGGTCCGGCGTACCCGTTTCGCACCACACCAGATCGGCGTAGGGCGCATAGGCGATGCCGCGGCTGATGGCCTGCTCCAGGCCATTCTTCACCCGATAGAAGCCCTCTTGCGTGCGTTCACCGGTCAGGAACGGCTTGTCGTTGGCATCGTGGTCCGATGTCAGCAGGTTGGCCGCCTCGGCGTCGGTCCGGGCCAGGACGATGGTGGAGACGCCCATCACGTCCGCCGCAAAGCGCGCGGCGATGAGTTTTTCGACCGCTTCCTGCGTGGGCACCAGCACCTTTCCACCCATGTGACCGCACTTCTTGACGGCGGCCAGCTGGTCTTCGAAGTGCACGCCGGCGGCGCCTGCGGCAATCATGTTCTTCATCAGTTCGAACGCATTCAGAACACCGCCAAACCCGGCCTCGGCGTCCGCCACGATGGGCAGGAAGTAGTCGATGAAGTCCTTGTCGCCAGGTCCAACACCACGCGACCACTGGATTTCGTCGGCGCGCTTGAACGTGTTGTTGATCCGGCGGACCATGGTGGGCACCGAGTCGTAGGCATACAGCGACTGGTCGGGATACATGGTCTCCGAGGTGTTTCCATCGGCAGCCACCTGCCAGCCGGACAGGTACACCGCTTCCAGGCCGGCTTTCGCCTGCTGCATGGCCTGCCCCGCGGTGATCGCGCCGAATGCGTTCACATAGCCTTTCTTGGCCCCGCCATTGACCTTGGCCCACAGTTTCTCGGCGCCGTGCTTGGCCAGCGTGTACTCAGGCTGAAGGCTGCCGCGCAGGCGCACGACGTCGGCCGCGCTGTAGCCACGCTTGACCAGTTTCCAGCGAGGATTGGTGGCCCAGTCCTTTTCCAGCGCCGCAATTTGCTGTTCGCGGCTGAGTTGATCCTTGGATTGTTGCGACATAAAAGCTCCTGCAAGTGGATTGAAAAATGCGCCTGGATACGACGGAAGACCGTTCATGAAGGCCAACGCCATGGCTCATACTTTAACTCTTCTATAAGACTAAAAATGCTCTTATGTCTTATAGAAGAGTTTTATTTTTCTGTTTCATTTCAAATACTTAGCATCGATGTATCTCTATGAAGAATAGAAATTTGCATTATGAAATGAATTGATGCGGCGCATCATTCGCGTTTCTGCATGATGAAATCCATTTTTTACATTATGAGAAGCGCGTTTTCATCGATCGCAGGCCCTCGTCCTGTGGTGCGACCCACGCAATGGACCTCCGCGACGTTCAGGCATGATCGAGCCGCAGTTCACCCCTACCCTTTTCGATACAAACCGTGCCTTCCCGCCCCAGCCGCCCTCTGGCCTATGCCTACCTGGCACTCAGCATGACCCTCGTGGGCGCCTATGTCGCCCTTTCGAAACCCCTGGCTGCAGCCATTCCCGTGTTTCTCCTGGCCTGGCTGCGCTTTGGTATTGGCGGCATCGCCATGGCCGGCTGGCTCCGGCGACCGGTGGAAGAGCCCCCGATGACGCGGTCCACCCGGCGCCTGCTGTTCCTGGAATCGTTCCTCGGCAACTTTCTGTTCACCTTGTGCATGATGTACGGTGTGAGCCTGACCAGCGCCGTGTCGGCCGGGGTCGTCATGGCGGCGATTCCAGCCGCCGTGGCCGTCATGAGCTGGCTGTTTCTGGATGAACGCATCAGGCCCCGTATCTGGGCGGCGACGGCGTGCGCGGCCTTTGGCATCGCACTGCTGGCACTGGGCGCCCCGGCGGGGACGGGCCCCTCGACCGGGTCCACCGGCAGCGCCGCCCTCGGACATGCGCTGTTGCTCGGCGCCGTGCTCTGCGAAGCCGCCTACTCGGTGATCGGCAAGCGGTTGACGCAGACCCTGGGCCCCAAGCGCATTACCTCGCTGATCAATCTCTGGGGATTTGCGCTCTCCACACCGTTGGGGTTGTACACCGCGTGGCGATTCGACTTCGGCGCCGTGGCGTGGCCACTGTGGGTCCTGCTGGTGTTCTATGCGCTGGCCGCATGCATGTGGACGGTGTGGCTCTGGATGACGGGGTTGCGAACCGTGCCCGCCGCCCAAAGCGGCGTGTTCACGGTCTTCCTGCCCGTGAGCGCGGCCCTTGTCGGCGTGGCGGCGCTGGGCGAATCATTGACCGGACTTCAATGGGCGGCCTTGGCTACGGCGCTCGCCGGTGTCCTCCTGGCCACCGTGCCCGCTCGGCTGGCCTGAGACCGCCCCGCCCTTCGCAGGCCTGCCCGGCCCAGCGCAAGCGTCAGGCATGCAGCGGCCCCGAGCCGACCACCATGCCGTCCTCATCCGCATAGAGCCAGTCACCCGGACGCACCCACTCGCCCTGGATCCGCACGGGCACGTCCCGCTCGCCCTCACCTCGCTTGCTCGTACGCAGGGGCACCCGTGCCAGAGCGCGGATGCCCAGCAGTGCCGTGCGCAGTTCCGCCACGTCCCGCACCGCGCCGTCGACCACGATGCCCGCCCACCCATTCTTCGCGGCCGCCATCGCCAGATTGCCCCCCACCAGCGCCCGCCGCAGGGACCCGGCGCCATCGATCACCAGCACGCGGGGCACCCGTCCTTGCGGGGTGTCCACCCACCCCGGCGCCATGACGGCTTCACGCACCAGAGAGTTTTCCTCGGGGCACCGCAGCGT
>JAEWVY010000138.1 GCA_023396625.1 Pseudomonadota bacterium
GCCTTCTTCGCCGGTGCGGCCTTCTTCGCCGGTGCGGCCTTCTTCGCAGTTGCCATGTTTATCTCCTTGATCAATTTGACATATCAACAGGGGGAAACACTTCGTGCCCGTAAGACCGCACAAAGCGATTCATGGCGCCGCGCTTGCTGCGCGCGATGTCATGAACAGGGATGCACACACCATGCACGGAGCCTGCGGCTCGATGATGGCGATGTGCGAGACTGGAAACCATTTCAGACCATCAATCCCAGGAAAGCGCACCACCCGACTGATATTCAAGTACACGGGTCTCGAAGAAGTTGCGCTCTTTCTTCAGATCGATCATTTCGCTCATCCACGGGAAGGGGTTTTCCTCATTGGCGAACAACGTGTCCAAGCCGATTTGCGTGGCCCGGCGGTTGGCAATATAGCGAAGGTATCCTTTGAACATGGATGCGTTCATGCCAAGCACGCCTCGGGGCATGGTGTCTTCGGCATACTGGTATTCCAGCTCGACCGCCTTCATGAAAAGCGCCTTGATTTCCGCCTTGAATAACGGGGTCCAAAGCTGAGGGTTTTCCAGTTTGAGTTGATTGATCAGGTCAATGCCAAAGTTGCAGTGCATTGATTCATCACGCAGGATGTACTGATACTGTTCCGCTGCGCCGGTCATCTTGTTCTGCCGGCCGAGCGCGAGGATCTGCGTAAAACCCACATAGAAGAACAAGCCTTCCATCAGGCAGGCAAACACGATCAATGACTTGAGCAGTGTCTGATCGGCCTCCAATGTCCCAGTCTTGAAGGACGGATCCATGATCACGTCGATGAACGGGATCAGGAATTCGTCCTTGTTGCGGATGGAGGGAATTTCGTTGTAGGCGTTGAAAATCTCGCCTTCGTCAAGGCCGAGAGACTCCACGATGTACTGGTAGGCGTGGGTGTGGATCGCCTCCTCGAACGCCTGGCGCAACAGAAACTGCCGGCACTCTGGCGCCGTGATGTGGCGATAGGTGCCCAGCACGATATTGTTGGCAGCCAGTGAGTCGGCCGTCACGAAGAAGCCGAGATTGCGCTTGACGATGCGGCGTTCATCTTCCGACAGGCCGTTCGGGCTCTTCCACAGTGCAATGTCGCGGTTCATGTTGACCTCCTGCGGCATCCAGTGATTTGCGCAGGTGGCCAGATATTTTTCCCAGGCCCACTTGTATTTGAACGGCACCAGTTGGTTGACATCGGTCATGCCGTTGATGATGCGTTTGTCCGCGGCATTGACGCGACGTGGCGTTACATGGGGCGATGCTGCACTGGTCGCGGCGCCATCGCCCGCAGCACGAGCGATGGCCGATGTCGACACATGTCCATCGACAGAGCTGTTCGCGGCGCGGGGTGGCAGCACGGGTTGCAATGTGGGCTTGACGTCTTCGTCCCAGGTCAACATAGAAAAATCCAGTGGTCAAATTATGATAGCAACGGAATGAAATGGAAAGCGACGAATCACGCTATTGCGACTTGTGTTGCGTGATCGCGTCGCCTCATCTCACTGGCAGGCTTCGCAGCCTGGGTCATCGATGGCGCAAAACTTGATGTCGGTCGCAGGTGTCGTGTCCATCGCAACCTCTACGCTGGCGGGTCTTGCGCCAGCGAATGAGGATTGTGGTTCGTGCGTGGAGGACACGGCGTTCAGGTGCCCTGCCTTGACGGTGGATTTCTCGGCATGTGTGGCTCCCATGGTGCGCAGGTAATAGGTGGTCTTCAATCCACTCTTCCATGCCAGCTTGTAGGTGTCATCGAGTTTCTTGCCCGAAGCGCCCGCCATGTAGATGTTCAGCGATTGCGCTTGGTCGATCCATTTCTGACGTCGCGCGCCGGCGGCAACGAGCCATTGCGGCTCGATTTCAAACGCCGTGGCATAGAGTGACTTGATGTCCTGCGGCACACGGTCAATGGGGCGCAGGGAGCCATCGAAGTGTTTCAGGTCCATGACCATGACGTCGTCCCATAGGTTCAGGCGTTTCAGATCGCGCACCAGGTAATGGTTGATCACGGTGAACTCACCCGACAGATTCGATTTGACCGAGAGATTGCCGAAGCACGGCTCGATCGACGCATCGACGCCGATGATGTTGGAGATCGTCGCGGTGGGTGCAATGGCAACGCAGTTCGAATTGCGCATGCCATCTTTGGCGATCTTGCTTCGAAGCGCATCCCAGTCCATCGAGGAAGAACGGTCCACTTCCACGTAACCGCCCCGAGCCTGGGCAAGGAGGTCCAGCGTGTCCAGCGGCAGGATGCCCTGATCCCACAGCGAACCTTTGTAGCTCGAGTACCTGCCACGCTCGGCAGCCAGGTCGGTCGAAGCCCAGTAGGCGTGATAGCAGACGGCTTCCATCGACCGGTCAGCGAACTCGACAGCGGCGTCGGAGGCGTACGGAATGCGCAACTCGTACAGCGCGTCCTGGAATCCCATGATGCCAAGCCCCACGGGACGGTGGCGCATGTTCGAGTCGCGCGCCTTCTTGACGGCGTAGTAGTTGATGTCGATCACGTTGTCCAGCATGCGCATGGCCGTCGTGATGGTCTTGCGCAGCTTGGCGTGGTCGATGTCACCGTCCTTGAGGTGCTGCAGCAGGTTCACGGAACCGAGGTTGCACACCGCGGTTTCGGTGTCGCTGGTGTTCAGGGTGATCTCGGTGCACAGGTTGGACGAGTGCACCACGCCCACGTGCTGCTGGGGCGAACGCACGTTGCAGGCGTCCTTGAACGTGATCCAGGGGTGGCCGGTCTCGAACAGCATGGTGAGCATCTTGCGCCACAGATCGGTGGCCTGCACGGTGCGCGTGGGCTGGATGTCGCCGGCGGCGGCCCTGGCTTCGTAGGCCACGTAGGCCTTTTCGAATTCGATGCCGAACTTGTCGTGCAGGTCGGGCGTGTCCGACGGCGAGAACAGGGTCCAGGAGCCTTTTTCCATGACGCGGCGCATGAACAGGTCGGGGATCCAGTTGGCGGTGTTCATGTCGTGCGTGCGCCGACGGTCGTCACCCGTGTTCTTGCGCAGTTCCAGGAATTCCTCGATGTCCAGGTGCCAGGTTTCCAGGTAGGTGCAGACCGCGCCCTTGCGCTTGCCACCCTGGTTCACCGCCACGGCGGTGTCGTTGACCACCTTGAGGAAGGGCACCACGCCTTGCGATTCCCCATTGGTGCCCTTGATGTGCGAGCCCATGGCGCGCACGCGCGTCCAGTCGTTGCCCAGGCCGCCGGCGAACTTGGACAGCAGCGCGTTTTCCTTGATGGATTCGTAGATGCCGTCCAGGTCGTCGGGAACCGTGGTCAGGTAGCACGAGGACAGTTGCGAGCGCAGCGTGCCGCTGTTGAACAGCGTGGGCGTGCTGGACATGAAATCGAACGAGGACAGGACTTCGTAGAACTCGATGGCGCGGGCTTCGCGGTCGATCTCGTTCAGAGCCAGGCCCATGGCCACGCGCATGAAGAAGGCCTGCGGCAACTCGATGCGCGTCTTCCGCACATGCAGGAAGTAACGGTCGTAAAGGGTCTGCAACCCGAGATAGTCGAACTTCAGGTCGCGCTCGGCCTTGAGGGCGCGGCCCAGCCTTTGCAAATCGTATTGCAGCAGCTTGTCGTCCAGAAGTTCGGACTTGACGCCCTTCTTGATGAACTGCGGAAAATACTCGGCATACCGCTCGCCCATTTCAGCCGGGGTGACGTCCTCGCCCAGCACTTCGCGGGCGATGGTGTTGAGTAGAAGGCGCGCCGTGGCGTAGGTGTAGTCCGGGTCTTTCTCGATGAGGGTGCGCGCCGCCAGGATGGACGCCTTGTGCACCTCCTCCATGGGCACGCCGTCGTACAGGTTGCGCATGGTTTCTGCCAGGATGGGCTCGGCCTTGACGTCGGCGCCCAGGTTCGCGCAGGCGGACTCGATCAGCAGCTTGAGCTGGGCTGGATCGAATACCGTGCGCTGCCCATTCTTCGTGACGTGGAGCACCGAGACCGGTGTGCTTGCCGCCTCGGCCGTGGCTTGCTTTGCGCGTTCCTGTGCCCGGCGCTCCCGATACAGCACATAGGCGCGGGCGACTTCATGATGGCCGCTGCGCATCAGTCCGAGTTCAACCTGATCCTGAACGTCTTCAATGTGAAAAGTCCCCCCTCCGGGGCGCGACCGAACCAGTGCGCGCACCACGGCTTGTGTCAGGCTATCCACCACTTCGCGCACACTGGCTGAGGCGGCGCCCTGTGTGCCGTGAACCGCGAGGAACGCTTTCATCATGGCGATCGCGATTTTGTCGGGTGCGAACGGCACCACGGCGCCATTGCGGCGAATGATTTGATAGCCGGTCAACGGTGAGCCTGAGACCTGATGGCCCCTGCTCTCACTCATGGGGCCGGCATAGGTCGTGGGAGGCATCGACGTTGAGTTTGAAGCAGTCTGCATGTTTTCCTCTTGAATGTTGTATGGGTCGACGCGTGCGTTTCATGTTCGAGTGAAATGGCTTGGAGTCGGCGATCCGGAGGGTGTCCGGTCAAAGAACCCGAAGCACTACCGATGGTGTTTTTTATCTCCAGGAGCCACTATAGGTAGTGTACCGCGCTGATTTGTGGATGCAAGAATCCATGCTGCCGAGCCAACGCGGTTCGCGGGGTCGGCTCGCGCGAGGCTTGATGGCCAGTTGAATCGCTGTCAGAGCGCTTGGCGCCACGCTTTTTTTTGTCGCGCGCAGTCAGATTGGGGCCTTCAGGGCATTTTTGCCCCGAAGGGCGCATCCGGCCTTGTGATGTGGGCTGTGGAGCAAGGGCAGTCCAGGCTTTCAAGCGTGTGAATTTTCAGGCGCCACGCACCTAGCCAGGGTCGGCATCCAAGGGAAAATACGGAGGAGGTCCGCCCAGTGCGCGACGGAGAACCGACCAATCGAAACCCTTGCCCGGGTCGGTTTTTCGTCCGGGAGCGATATCTTCGTGGCCAGCAATATGGCGGATTGGATAGTGCTGGCCGATGGCCTTGCCCAGGCGTGCCAGTGTTTCGTATTGCTGGGGCTCGAAGACCCCGCCATCCACGCCTTCGAGTTCGATGCCGATGGAAAAATCATTGCAGTTGGCGCGGCCCAGATGGCAGGACTGACCCGCGTGCCAGGCACGGTCGTCACAACTCACGAATTGCCAGAGCTCGCCTTGGCGCTCGATATAAAAATGAGCCGAGACTTCCATGCCGCGGATCTGGTCGAACCAGGGGTGCGCGTCCCAGTTCAGCCGGTTGGTGAAGAAGCGTGGCACCGCGTCTCCGCCATAGTGTCCGGGGGGGAGGCTGATGGAATGGATGACGATCAGGTCAATCGTGGTGCCCTCTGGCCGTGTTCCGCAATTCGGCGTCGGCAGCGCGCGCGCGAACCGGTACCAGCCCTCTCGCCATGTGGCGTGGTCTGCTTCAGGCGAAACCATTGGTTTCGCTTTCGTTTTCGCGTGAAGGGCCCGTGATGCCAAGACGGGACATCCGATAGCGGATCTGCCTGAGGTTGAGTCCCAGCCGGGCCGCGGCGGCGGTCCGGTTGAAACCTGTGTCGTTCAGCGTACGAATCAGCAGGGCCCTTTCCTGGTCGTCGAGCCAGGCTTGGAGATCCATGGGGCCGGACGCAAGGTTTGCCACGGCTTCATGTGGCGCAGGGTCTGGCGTTCCAGTGACTGCCATGGGGGGGGCTGGCCCCAAATCGTCGAAATTGAGTTCGCCTCCGTCGCTGAGCGCGAGCGCACGGTGCAGAAGATTCTCGAGTTCCCGGACGTTGCCCTGGAGGGGGTGTTTCATGAGCAAGGCCATGGCGCTGGCGGACATGACGGGCTTGGGCAGGCCGGACTCGCGCGCAATGCGCGAAAGCAGGGCATCGCACAGGACGGCCAGATCCTGGCGTCGTTCCCGCAACGGCGGGACCACGATGTCAATGACGTTCAGCCGGTAGTACAGGTCCTGTCGAAAACGGCCCGCGTGCACGTCGCCGGCGAGGTCCTTGTGCGTGGCACTGACGAAGCGGACATCGACTTCGTCTTCCTGTGTCGCTCCGAGAGGGCGCACGCGCCGTTCCTGAATGGCGCGGAGCAACTTGGACTGCATGGCCAATGGCAAGTCGCCAATTTCATCGAGAAACAGCGTGCCACCACGCGCGGCATGGAAGTAGCCTTCACGATCCTGGGTCGCGCCGGTGTATGAGCCTTTGCGCGCGCCGAAGAATTCGGCCTCGAGCAGATTTTCAGGGATGGCACCACAATTGACGGCAACGAAAGGTCCGTTCGCGCGGTGGCTGCAGGCATGAATGGCATGGGCAACCAGCTCCTTGCCCGTGCCCGATTCCCCGCGCACCAGGACCGGCGCCATGCTGCGAGCCACTTTGGCAATGCGCCGTTTGACTGAACAAAGGGCCTCGGAATTTCCCACGAGCCGCGCCAGGGCTTCCTGCCCAGCGGACGAGCTCGCTTCGGTGGGCGAGGGTGCGGCCGGGTCGGCCACCATCGGGGCGTCGGCGCGTGCTGCGCAGGTCGTGGCGGCGCCTCCGGCCTCGCCGCCGAGGGGGTCATCTTCATGGATGGCCGAGGCCACCACGGCCCGGAACTGCTTCAGGTCCACGGGCTTGGTCAGATAATCGAAGGCGCCGGCCTTCAGCGCTTCCACCGCATTCTCGGCAGAGCCATAGGCGGTCATCACGATGCAGCGTTCGGTTCGCCGACGCGCTTGAAGTTCGTGCAGCAGTTCCAGCCCCAGGCCGTCTGGTAGCCGCATGTCGGTGATGACCACGGCGTAGCCCGAATGCTCCACTTGCGTGCGCGCCTCGGCCAGCGAGCCGGCAGCGTCGACCAGGTACCCTTCGCGCAGCAGGGCCAGTTCGTAGAGTGTGCGCAGATCCGGCTCGTCGTCGACGACAAGGATTTTCGATCTCGCTTTTTCGCGGGAGGAAGACATGTTCTGGCTCAGGTGGGCATCAATGGTGCGTGACCGGAAACCGGGGCGCCAGCATTCTGGAAGGCGATGCAGAATTCATTGCCTTCGACCTGGCGCGCATCCAGTTCCCGGCAACTGCGCTCGTGGTTGATGGTGGCGCCGTGGCGTTCGCAGAGTTCGCGGCAAATATAGAGCCCCAGGCCGCTGGAGCGGCTTTCGGAGGAGAAGAAAGGTTCGAACAGGTGACGCTGGACAGCGGGTTCCAGCGCGGGGCCATCGCTCCAGACGCCCAGGACGGGCCGTCCATCGGCGAGCACGTCCACGCGAACGTGAATGGGGGCCGCGTGCCGCGCGTAACGGCGCGCATTGTCCAGAAGATTCACGATGACCCGGCGCAGATGATCCGCGGAAAACTGGGCATCTGGTGTGCCGGGCGACAGGCTCAGCGAGACGGGCGTGTGTTTTCCTTCCTGCGACAGCCAGTCTTTGCACATCGACTGCACTGCCGGGGCCAGGGCCAGCCGGTTTCCGGTGGGGTCCTGCGCCAGTTGCTTGACCCCCGCGATATTGAGGATTTCATCGACGATTTGCGCGAGACGCTGGGCGTTTTGCCGGACCATGTCGGTCAGGCGTTTCTGCGTGGGATCGTCAAGTTCCTCATCGAGCAGGGCATTGGCTTGTGAAATCGCGGCAAGCGGATTGCGGATTTCGTGGGCAACCGCGGCCGACATGCGGCCCATGGCCGACAGCTTCTCATTGCGCACGCGTGCTTCGAGTTCACGCTGGTCCTGCAGGAACATCACACACAGGCTTTCTCCACCCCGGGACGCGGTGCTGGCCATCCGGATGCGGACGCGGACGCGGCAGGGCGGCATGCCCGGGTGACGCAACTCGGTGTCGGTGTCGCCGGCGCCGCCGTGCCGGAAGGCTGCTTCTGCCAGGCGCGCGAGCACCTGCCAGCCCGGTTCGCTGTCGAGGCTGAACGGAGCGCGTCGGGCCGGACGGGCCCAGTCCACCATGGCGCGGGCGGCTGGATTGGCGGCCCGCACGGTACGGTTTCTGTCGACGACCAGGATCCCATCGGCAAGGTTTTCGATGACCAGTTCGTTGACCCGACCGTGCAGTGTTGCCAGGGAAGCACTTTGTCGCGCGGCCTCTTCCTCTCTGGCAAGGCGTGTGGCGAGTTGATGCGTCAAAAGCGCCACGACGAACAAGCCCGTTCCCGTCAACCCCGCCTGAAGCAGCTGGGAACCCATTTCCGTCGGTAGCCACAGGGCGCCTGACCAGGCACCTCCGAGCAACAGCAGCGTCACCGCCGCGGTGGTGCCGAGAGCCAGCATCAGTGAACCCAGAACCGCGCTGAGCAGCACCGGCAGGGCAAACAGGGGGGTGTAATTGATGCTGCTGCCGTGGAAAAAATGGAGCGCGGAGAAGACCGTCACGTCGACGCCGACGATGATGGCCCATTGCGAGTCGACGCTGTGGCGCGGGTCGCGCGGCTGGCCCAGCCATCGCACCGCGACGGTCGCCACGAGATACAGGGCACACAGCCCTGTCAGCCACCAGGACACCGGATGGCCCAGAAGGCGGGCCGATACCTGCAGCAGCAGCAGCACCACCGCAATCAAGACCCGCGCGGACATGAGCGCCTGCCATAGGCGGTTGGGGGTCGTCTGCGCGTCGGGCGGGTCCTGCGCGCTGGCCGGCGCCAGGGCCTGGGCACCGAACCATGGCGAGGGCCCTTCGCGTTCCTGGTCCGTGTTCATTCAGCCCTCGGCCTGTTGCCGGTGTTCCACGCTGCAGTAGCGACCCCGCTTTCCGGCCGTGGCGTCTTCCAGGGGCAAATGGACGCCGCAGACGGGGCAATCCACCATTTCCCGTGGCGGTGCGGTGGCTCCGCGTCCTGCGGACGGAGAGCCGGACAAAGGCCGGCGCTCGCGGTGACGCCAGAGCCAGACGAGCCCCAGGACGACCAGCAACAGGACCAGCGCTTTCATGCCGTGCGTCCCAGCACCACCTCGAGCACGAAACGGGAGCCGGCATACGCCAGCAGCAACAGTCCCGCGCCGATGTACAGCACGCGCACAGCCCGTCGCCCGCGCCACCCCAGGCGCACGCGGCCCGCGAGCAGCGTGGCGAAAGTCAGCCAGGAGAGCAGGGAGAACACGGTCTTGTGGTCCCACTTCCAGTGCGCGCCAGCGGTGCCATAGATTTGCTCGCCAAACAGCCACCCTACGCCGAGCGTGGCTGTCAGCAGGATGAAGCCAGCCTGGACGAAGCGGAAAGTCAGGCGTTCCAGGGTCAGGATCGGCAGGTCGCTGTGCGGGTCGGAGGCCAGCCGAATGCGACGCTCTGCCCTGGTCATGAGCATCGCATGCACCACGGCAGCGCCGAACAAGCCATAGGATGCGATACCGAGCGCCCAATGCAGGGGCAGCCACGCCGAGGCCGCCACATGCAGCACGCTTCCCGGGAAGAGCTGGGCCACGACGACGGCTGCCGCGCCCAGGCCAGCCAACGCCCAGCGGGCCTTCAACTGCGGGAACAGACGGCTCTCCACCCCGTAGACGGTCAGGACAAGCCAGGCAGTCATGGACAACGCCGGCCCGAAGCCAAAGCGCGGCGTCGTTCCGAACAGGCCCTCCGCCAGGGCCAGCGCATGCGCAAGCCAGGCCGCCAGCAGGAGGGTGCTCGCGGACCTGGCGCCGAGCCGTGCCGCGGCGGCGGCAGTCACAGCGTACGCGGTGGCCGCCGCCAGGGTCAACCACAGGCCGGCGGGAGACATGCTGGCTAAAATCATGGGCACAGTTTAGCGTTTCGCTCCCGGCCAGCGCCCGCTGGCCTCCGGCCTGCAGGTCAGCCGGCAATCACCCGCACGGGACATTCCACCATGGCTTCCGCCCTCACCGACAAACTCTCGCGCCTGGTCAAGCAGATCAGTGGCCAGGCCCGCATCACCGAGTCCAATGTCACCGACATGCTGCGCGAAGTGCGCATGGCGCTGCTGGAGGCCGATGTGGCCTTGCCCGTGGTGCGGGACTTCATCGACCGCGTCAAGGCAAAAGCGCTGGGCCAGGAGGTGCTGGGCTCGCTCAAGCCGGGCCAGGCGCTGGTCGGCATCGTCAACCAGGAACTCAGCCGCACCATGGGCGAGGGGGTGTCGGACATCAACCTCGCGGCCCAGCCGCCGGCCGTGATCCTGATGGCTGGCCTGCAAGGCGCGGGCAAGACCACCACCACGGCCAAGCTGGCGCGCTACCTGATCGACAAACGCAAGAAAAAAGTGCTGACCGTCTCTGGCGACGTGTACCGTCCCGCGGCCATCGAGCAGTTGAAGACCGTGACGGCGCAGGCTGGCGCGGAATGGTTTCCGAGTTCCGCCGAGCAAAAGCCGGTCGACATCGCCCGCGCCGCGCTGGACTATGCGCGCAAGCACTATGTCGACGTGCTGCTGGTGGACACGGCGGGTCGCCTGGCCATTGACGAAGCGCTGATGCGCGAGATCAGGGAACTGCATGCCGAACTCGATCCGGTCGAAACCTTGTTCGTTGTGGACGCCATGCAGGGGCAGGATGCGGTGAACACGGCCAAGGCGTTCAAGGAGGCACTGCCCTTGACCGGGATCGTGCTGACCAAGCTGGACGGTGACTCGCGCGGGGGGGCCGCCCTGTCGGTGCGACAGATCACCGGGGCGCCGATCAAGTTTGCCGGCACCAGCGAGAAACTCGACGGACTGGAAGTGTTCGACGCCCAGCGCCATGCCGGGCGCATCCTGGGCATGGGCGACATCGTGGCCCTGGTGGAGCAGGTGACGGCCGGAGTGGACATGGCCGAGGCGCAGAAGCTCGCCGCCAAGGTCAAGAGCGGCGGCGCGTTCGACCTGAGCGACTTTCTCGCGCAGCTTCAGCAGGTCCGACAGATGGGGGGCTTGTCCAGCCTGATGGACAAGCTGCCCACGCAGATGGCCGGCAAAGCCAGCGAGGCCGATTTGTCCCGGGCCGAGAGGGACATCAAGCGCAAACAGGGCATCATTCACAGCATGACGCCGCAGGAGCGCCGCAAGCCTGAACTCATCAAGGCCACGCGAAAGCGGCGCATCGCGGCGGGCGCGGGCGTGCAGGTCCAGGAAGTCAACCGCCTGCTCAAGGAGTTCGAGCAAATGCAGGAGATGATGAAAAAGATGAAGGGCGGCGGCCTCATGAAAATGATGAAGCGCATGGGCGGTATGAAGGGCTTGCCCGGCGGCGGATTCCCCGGCCTGCCCCGCTGACGGTGCCCGGGAACGTTTGCGCCGCGGTGACCCTGCCCGAACGGCTTTTTGTCTATGGCACCTTGTTGCCGGGGCTGTGCCGCCATGCGGCGATGGCAGGGGCAGTGAGGCGTGGCTCGGTCTGGATCGAGGCGCGCCTGTTCGATCTGGGCGCCTACCCAGGCATCGTTCCCGGTGCGGGGCGCGTCGCTGGAGAACTGTACGAGGTTGACGAAGCGCTGCTGTCGAGGCTCGACGTGGTTGAAGAATACACGCCGGACGTTCCGGCCGACTCGCTCTACCTGCGCCGTCGCGTGACAGTGCATGGTCTGGCCGGTGGCGAGCCGCTGTCGGCCTGGGCGTACATCTACAACCGCGCGGTGGATGGCTGCGTGCCCATTGTCCACGGCGACTACCGGCGCCATCTCCGCGAGCGCGAATCCCGCGGCAGATGAACGCCCGCCCCGGGGCTCAGCAGGCCACGGTGCTGCGTGCGGGCCGGACTTCGCCGCGCAGGGAATGCGGCATGGCCTGCGTGATGGTCACGTCGACCATTTGACCGATGCGCGTTGCCGGGTCTGTGCCAGCGGGAAAATTGACGGCCCGATTGCACTCGGTGCGGCCCATGAGTTCGGACGGGTTCTTGCGCGAGGCCCCCTCGACCAGCACGCGCTGAACCGTGCCTTCGAGGGTGGCGCTGATGCGGCGCATGCTGGCGTCGATGGCGGCCTGCACTTGCTGTAGCCGCTGCAGCTTGACCGCGTGCGGCGTGTCGTCGTGCAGGTTGGCCGCCGGCGTGCCGGGCCGAGGGCTGAAGATGAAGGAGAAACTGTTGTCGAAACCGATCTCGTCGATCAGCTTCATCAGCTTGGCGAAATCGTTCTCGGTTTCTCCGGGAAATCCGACGATGAAGTCGCTGCTCATGGCCATGTTCGGCCGGATCGCGCGCAGCTTGCGCACGGTGCTCTTGTATTCCATGGCGGTGTAGCCGCGCTTCATGGCCATGAGGATGCGGTCGCTGCCGTGCTGCACCGGCAGGTGCAGGTGGCTGACCAGCTTGGGCACCCTGGCGTAGACGTCGATCAGGCGCTGGGTGAACTCGTTGGGGTGGCTCGTGGTGTAGCGGATGCGCTCGATGCCGGGGATGTCGGCCACGTACTCGATCAGCAGCGCGAAGTCGGCGACGTCCGCCGTCTCGCCCATCTTCCCCCGGTAGGCGTTGACGTTCTGGCCCAACAGCGTGATTTCCTTGACGCCTTGGTCGGCCAGTCCGGCCACTTCCACGAGCACGTCCTCGAAGGGACGGCTGACTTCCTCGCCGCGCGTGTAGGGCACCACGCAGTAGCTGCAGTATTTGGAGCAGCCTTCCATGATGGACACGAAGGCCGAGGCCCCGTCGACGCGCGCGGGGGGCAAGTGGTCGAATTTTTCGACCTCCGGGAAGCTGATGTCCACTTGGGGCCGCGCGAGGCGTTTGCGCGCGGCCAGCAACTCGGGCAGGCGGTGTAGGGTTTGCGGGCCGAAGACCACGTCCACGCACGGCGCACGCTTGATGATTTCCGCCCCCTCCTGGCTGGCGACGCAGCCGCCCACGGCGATCAGCACCCCCTTCGCCTTCAGGTGCGCGACCCGCCCCAGGTCGCTGAACACCTTTTCCTGCGCTTTCTCGCGCACGGAGCACGTGTTGAACAGGATCAGGTCGGCGTCGTCCACGTCGGTGGTGGGCTCGTAGCCTTCGGCGGCAGACATCACGTCGACCATCTTGTCCGAGTCGTACTCGTTCATCTGGCAGCCAAAGGTTTTGATGAAGACTTTCTTTGCCATGGGAAGGATCGTGTGGAACTATGAAATCAGGAGCATGAAGTGACCATTTC
>JAEWVY010000153.1 GCA_023396625.1 Pseudomonadota bacterium
AGGAACTCGCGCTTGCGCGTCCTCTTGGTCTTGCGCTCGAATCCGGCTGCGCCAAGGCTCATCTGCTTCATGCCGATACTGTCTCACAACCTCTGGTTACCGCGGTGGTTGTGCAGACCTTCCCTAAGCCATTCTGTTCTCGCTCACTATGCCTCCCTTTTGTACATTCTGTGTTAGCGCAACCCGCCTTGCCTACTTTCCCCAACTATCCTTCAATCCCACCGCCAAGTTAAACACCGGCTTGCTCCCCGCAACGTGGTCCACCCGATCCGCCACAAAGTACCCATGCCGCTCAAACTGGAACTTCTGATCCGGCGCGGCATTGGCTAGGGACGGTTCCACAATCGCCGTCACCACCTTCAGGCTGTTGGGGTTCAGGCTTTCCAGGTAGTCCTTGCCGCCGGCGTCGGGCTGGGCGTCCAGAAACAGGCGGTCGTACATGCGCACTTCCACTTTCACGCCGTTGGCCACGCCCACCCAGGTGATGGCGGCCTTAGCCTTGACGCTGTCGGCGCCGGGGGTGCCGCTCTTGGTGTCGGGCACCACGGTGGCCAGCACTTCGGTGATCACGCCATTGGCGTCCTTGGTGCAGCCGGTGCATTCGATCACGTAGCCGCCCTTCAGGCGCACCTTGTTGCCGGGGAACAGGCGCTTGTAGCCCTTGGGGGGCACTTCTTCAAAGTCTTCGCGCTCGATCCACACTTCCTTGCCGATGGTGAAGTGGCGCGTGGGCACTTCCACGCCCTCGGCGGCGTGGGGCAGGGCGGGCTGGGTGCAGGGCTCCAGGTGGCCGGCGCCCATCACTTCGTCCCAGTTGGTGAGGATGAGCTTGACGGGGTTGAGCACGGCCATGCCGCGGTGGGCCTTGGTCTCCAGGTCTTCGCGCAGGCAGCCTTCCAGGGTGCTGTAGTCGATCCAGCTGTCGCTCTTGGTCACGCCGATGCGTTCGGCGAAGAGCTGGATGCTGGCGGGCGTGTAGCCGCGGCGGCGCAGGCCGACGATGGTGGGCATGCGCGGGTCGTCCCAGCCGCTCACCCGGCCTTCGTTCACCAGTTGCGCGAGCTTGCGCTTGCTGGTGATGACGTAGGTGAGGTTCAGGCGCGCAAACTCGTACTGGTGTGGCAGCAGGAAGGGGTTGGGGCGCTCGGCGTCCAGCGCGTGGGCCAGGAGCGGTGTGAACTGGGCGGTGTGCGTGGTGAGCAGGGCGAAGAAGGCGGGCAGATCGCGCAGCACGGCGTCGCGGTCGTGTTCCCAGCGGGTGAACAGGGCGCGCATCTCGCCTTCGGCTGCACTGGCAAAGAGCTTGTCGGCACGGTTGTGGCAGTGCAGCGCGAATTCCTTGCCGGCTTCCAGGCCCTGCGTGGCGATCTGCTCGATTCGCGCCCGCGCCTGGGCGAACTGCGGCGCGCGCAGCATGGGCACAATGCGTTCGAGCGTCCATTCGTAGAAGGGCCGCTGGTCCTCGAACTCCAGCGTGCAGATGCTGTGGGTGATGTTCTCCAGCGCGTCTTCGATGGGGTGGGCGAAGCTGTACATCGGGTAGAGGCACCAGGTGTCGCCCGTGCGGTGGTGGCTGGCGCGGCGGATGCGGTAGATGGCCGGGTCGCGCAGGTTGATGTTGGGGTGCGCCATGTCGATCTTCGCGCGCAGGACCATGGCGCCATCGGGGTGCTTGCCATCGCGCATTTCACGCAGGCGTGCCAGGTTCTCGGCCGGGCTGCGGTGCCGGTAGGGGCTTTCCACGCCGGGCGTGTTGAAGTCGCCGCGGGCGGCGCGCATCTGCTCGGCCGTTTGCTCGTCCACGTACGCGTGGCCGGTTTCCACCAGATATTCCGCGGCGCGGTACATGTAGCCAAAGTAGTCGCTGGCGTGGTAGAGGTGGCTGACCGGCTTGCCCTGCAGCGTGTCGTCCCAGCCGAAGCCAAGCCACCGCACGGCGTCGAGAATGGCGTCGACATATTCGGTGTCCTCCTTCTCGGGGTTGGTGTCGTCGAAGCGCATGTGGCACACGCCACCATAGGCGCGCGCCAGGCCAAAGTTCAGGCAGATGCTCTTGGCATGGCCCACGTGCAGGTAGCCGTTGGGTTCGGGCGGAAAGCGGGTGCGGATGCGGGCGGGGTCGGGCTGGCCCGCGGCCTGCACGCTGGCGTCGCCCGGTTGACCGGTCCAATGTCGGCCATCGTGGGCGCCGCTGGCCAGATCGCTTTCGATGATCTGGCGCAGGAAATTGCTTGTTTTTGCCGTGTCCGCCGGGGTGTTCTCGTGATTGAGGGAGCTCATGCGCCCATTTTATGGCGGGGTCCCGAGGGCGCCCAGTCGGCTTCGCCTGGGCGCGGGCGAACGGCGCGGATCGGTCTGTTACATCCAGACAATGCTTTCACACTGCCGATGGCATTGGCAACGGGGTTTCCTGCGTTAATTCACTGCACGGGCGTGCCACACATGGCGCGCGGTGCAACCCACAAGGAGATCGACATGAAAAACAAGCTCTTCACCACCCTGCGGGGCCACGGCCGCCAGCTCACCCTGATGCTGCTCGGGGCCACGGCATTGGCAGGCGCAGGCACGGCCCAGGCGCGCGACAATGTGTTCTGGTCCATCGGCGTGGCTTCGCCCGGCGTGCAGCTGGGTGTCTCCAACGCTCGGCCGGTTTACGTCCAACCGGCGCCGGTCTATGCGCAGCCGGCGCCTGTGGTGGTGTATCCCGCAC
>JAEWVY010000179.1 GCA_023396625.1 Pseudomonadota bacterium
GTCTCGGACGGCGGCCGCCGCGCGGCGTTGGCGGGCGCGATCCAGCGTGTGTCCGGCATGGCGAGGAGACAAACCGTACATGCTGGCGAAGGCCTCGACCGATTGTCTGCTGGCTTCGAACGCTCGCAGCAGGGCTTCATCCTTCGCGGCGCGTGCGCTGGCTTCGGTGAGTGCGGCGTCGAGCAGGGCGTTGGCGGCTTCGTCCCGACCCCGCACCAAGGTCGCATAGGCTTCGGCGGACAGTCCCGAGGTTTCGAATGCGTCGATGATGCGGCGCTGCAGCTTCGGTCGCAGGTCGTCGGTTGCGCGGGTCTGTCGTCGGCGAAAGACCTCGAGTAGCGCGTGGTACACATGTTCGGGCGCCATGGGTTCCACGGGGCGGGCCTGCAGGTCATGGCGCGGTTGTCCGGCGGCCACCGCGTGCAGGTAGCGCGTGGAGCGTGTGTGTTGCGCCAGCGCGAGCTTGAGCCCCTGGGGGTCGATGCTCTCGGGGTGGGCCGCCAGCAGGTCCTGGTAGATGCCGCGCTTGAGGGGCAGAAAGGTCGCCCCGAAAAGCGAGGGGTAGAGGCTGGCGAGCTGTTCCAGCAGGGCGTGCGCGCGTGGCGGGCGGTCGCCATCGGGGCTCGTCCCACCCTCCACCCTGGGCTTGCCCGTGGGGCTGTCGGACCGGCGCTGACGCGAACGTGCCCGCGTGGCCGTGACCTGGGACGGGAAGGGGCCCGGGGCGGGCAAGGCGGCGTTGGTGGCGGGGTCGGTCATGGCGGCAGTCGGAGAAAACTCGCCATCATGCCAGTGTTTCGACCAGGCGGTGGAACGCGAATGGCGTCTCAGCCCGCGGCGTCGGTCAGGACCCTGTCGAGCACCTCCACCCAGTGCCGCACCGGCGTGGAGGTGCCGCTTTGCAGGTGCGTGATGCAGCCGATGTTCGCGCTGACGATGAGCTCCGGCGCTTGAGCCGCCAGATGGCCCAGCTTGCGGTCGCGCAATGTCCGGCTCAGTTCGGGTTGCAACACGCTGTAGGTGCCGGCGGAACCGCAGCAGAGGTGGGATTCCTCGTTCGCCAGGCGCACGCGAAAGCCGAGCGCGCTGAGCTGGGTTTCCACGGTGTGACGCAATTGCTGGCCGTGCTGCAGTGTGCAGGGGGGATGAAACACCAGTGGGGGCGCCTTGCGCGCGAGCGCCTCCACCACGGCTGGCCGCGTTTCCCGTAGCGTCGCGACCAGGTCAGGCAGCAGTTCGCTGAGGTCCCGCGTCATGGCGCTTGCGCGCTGCGCCTTGTCGGCCCAGATCGGGTCGTCCTTCAACAGGTGGCCGTAGTCCTTGACCATGACGCCACAGCCCGAGGCGTTCATGACAATCGCCTCGACCCGGCCGGAGGCGACATGGGGCCACCAGGCCGCGAGGTTGGCCCGCATCTGCGCACGGCCGCCATCCTGGTCGTTCAGGTGGAATCTGACCGCGCCACAGCAGCCCGCCTCGGGGACGACGACGGTCTCGATGCCGCACGCGTCGAGCACCCGGGCGGTGGCGGCGTTGATGTTGGGCATCATGGCGGGCTGCACACAGCCGGCAAGCATCAGCACCTTGCGCGCGTGGGTGCGCCCGGGCCAGGCGCCGGCGTCCTGGCGTGCCGGCACCTTGGCCTGGAGCGACGCAGGCAGCACGGGGCGTGCGAGCTGGCCGAGTTTCATGGCCGGGGCGAACAGTCGCGACGGCAGGCCTTCCTTGAGCACCCAGCGCAACGCCTTTTCCGTGGCCGGGCGAGGCACGCGCGCATCCACCAGCTTTCGCCCGATGTCGACCAGATGACCGTATTGCACGCCGCTCGGACAGGTGCTCTCGCAATTTCTGCAGGTCAGGCAGCGGTCCAGGTGCAGCTGGGTCTTGCGCGTGGGCGTGGCGCCTTCGAGCACCTGCTTCATCAGATAGATGCGTCCCCGAGGGCCGTCGAGCTCGTCACCGAGCAGCTGGTAGGTCGGACAGGTGGCCGTGCAGAAGCCGCAGTGCACGCATTTGCGCAGGATGGCTTCGGCCTCGCGGCCCTCGGCCGTGTCCAGGAATTCGGGGGCCAGGCGGGTCTGCATGAGAAAAATCCCGAGGGCGAATCAGAGGCCGGGCAACAGCCGACCACGGTTGAGAATGCCGGCCGGGTCGAATTCGGCTTTGAGGCGCGCGTGGATCCGGTTCAGCGGGGATTTGGTTGGTTCGAAACGCGGTATTTCCAGCGTGTTTTCTTGAGTTGGCGCGACGAATAAAGTCGCGTATCCGTCATGCCTGCGAGCGATCTCGCGCAATGCCGAAGCGGCTGCGACAGGGGCTTGCACCCAGCGCTGGCCGCCGAACCATTCCACCAGCGGGCTGCCGGCACGGTCCGGCAACACCAGCGCAGGGGTGGTTTGCGGGACCGACAGGCGCCACAGGGCATGGGTCGGAGCGCGGTCCCTGAACCAGGGCAGTCGCTGATCGCGGCAGGCTTCCCAGTCGGCACGAGCCTGGTCGTTGTCCACCCGTTCTCCGCCAAGCCTGCGGCAGGCGGCTTCGACGGCGGCTGTGGCGCCGCGCAGGCGCAGATACAGGGCGCCGGCCTGGTTGTCCTCGACCCAGCAGCTGGCGTTCAGTGGCAGCGGCTGGCCGGCCCAGGCATTGAGGCGCGTCAGCGCCTCGGCTTGGCCCATGTCGAACCGCAGCGTGGCTTCCGCCGGTGGGATGGGCAACACCTTGAGACTGACCTCCACCAGCAGGCCAAGCGTGCCCCAGGCGCCGGCCATCAGTCGGGACAGGTCGTAGCCGGCGACGTTCTTCATCACCTGGCCACCGAAGTTCAGCAACTCGCCGCGGCCGTTGAGCAACTGCACGCCCAGCACATAGTCGCGCACCGCCCCCACGCTGGCGCGCGCCGGGCCGCTGAGTCCCGCGGCGACCATGCCCCCGACCGTGCTGTCGGCTCCAAAGCGCGGTGGCTCGAATGGCAGGTACTGACCCTTTTCCGCCAGCGCGGCTTCCAGCACGGCCAGGGGGGTGCCGGCGCGTGCGGTGATGACGAGTTCGGTCGGCTCGTAGCTGACGATGCCCGCCAGGGCACGGGTGTCGAGCACCTCGCCTTCCAGGCCTTGGCCCAGGAAATCCTTTGTCCCGCCGCCGCGGATGCGCAAGGGTTCGCCGTGTGCGCAGGCGGTGCGCACGCTGTCGGTGAGGCGCCGGAGGGCCGTGTCGTTCATGAAGGCATGGTAAACCGCGCCGAGGGACCGTCTCCTGATTTTTTTGAAAGACAGGTGTGCATCTTTTTGCGGGGAGCCGGGGGTTGGGAAAAAAAAGAGGCCCGCCGAAGCGGGCCCAAACACCTGAGGAAACACGCACGAGAAATGGGAGGCCGGTCGGGGTGCGTTCGCCGACCGGCGGGAAGATCAGCGGCTGTAGGCGGTTTCGCCGTGGGCTGTGATGTCCAGGCCTTCGCGTTCATCCTCTTCCGACACGCGCAGGCCAATGGTCAGACT
>JAEWVY010000180.1 GCA_023396625.1 Pseudomonadota bacterium
GCGTGACCGCGGCCGACGTGCTGCGCGCCACCGACTGCGTGATGCCCTGCTTCGAGATCGTCGACAGCCGCATCAAGGACTGGAAGATCAAGATCCAGGACACCGTGGCCGACAACGCCTCCTGCGGGGTGCTCACGCTCGGCGGCCTGCGCAAGAGCCCGCGTGACCTCGACCTGGCGCTGGCCGGCATGGTGCTGGAGAAGAACGGCGAAATCATCAGCACCTCCTGCGGCGCGTCGGTGCAGGGTTCTCCCGTCAACGCCGTGGCCTGGCTGGCCAATACCCTGGGCCGTCTTGGCATCGGCCTGAAAGCGGGCGACATCATCCTTTCCGGCTCGCAGTCCCCGCTGGTGCCGGTGGTCGCGGGCGACAGCCTGTACTGCAGCGTCGGCGGCCTCGGTGGGACGTCCGTGCGTTTCGTCGCCTGAGCGGGAAGGAATACCAACATGAAACTCGACAAGAACACCCTCGCCCAGCTGGCCGAACACCTGGAAAACGCCGAGCTGAAGGCGCACGACGTCACCAAGATCACCGACGACCACCCGGACATGGATTGGGACGACGCCTACGCGATCCAGGACTTAATCCGTGCGCGCAAGGAAGGCCGTGGCCACAAGACGGTGGGCCTCAAGTGCGGCCTGACTTCCTACGCCAAGATGAAGCAGATGGGCGTGGAAACGCCGGTCTTCGGCTTCGTCAGCGACTACATGGCCTGCGCCGAAGGCAGCGACATCAAGACCTCCGAACTCATCCACCCCAAGGTCGAGGCCGAGATCTGCGTCGTCACCAAGTCGGCACTCAAGGGCCCGGGCTGCCACGTCGGCGCCGTGATGGCCGCCATCGACTTCGTGATCCCCGGCGTGGAGATCATCGACAGCCGCTACCGCGACTTCAAGTTCGACCTCAAGAGCGTGATCGCCGACAACACCTCGGCCTCGCGCTTCGTGATCGGCGGCCGCTCGCGCCGGGTGGAAGACCTGGACCTGCGCACGCTGGGCGTGGTGCTGGAGAAGAACGGCCAGATCGTGGCCATGGCCGCCGGCGCCGCCGTGATGGGCCACCCGGCCGCCGCCATCGCCGCCCTGGCCAACCACCTCGGTGCGCGTGGCCAGGAGATCCCGGCGGGCAGCTTCATCATGACCGGTGGCGTGACCGAAGCCATCGCGGTGCAGGCCGGCGACAGCGTGAGCGTGCGCTTCCAGGACCTGGGCACGGTGGGCATGCGCTTCGTCTGAGCACCGCCCTGAGCAGCCTGCGCCCATGAACGCTCCCGCCACCCCGTCGCGTGCCGTGACCGTGCTGGTCACGCGCCGGGTCGCGCCCGAAGGCGTGGCCGCCTTCGAGGCGGCTATGGCCGGCATGATCGCGGCGGCGACCCACTTCCCCGGCCACCTGGGCGGCCAGCTGGTGCGACCTGGCGAAGCCGGCAGCGGCGACGAGCCCATGCTCTACCACGTGGTCTTCGCCTTCGACAACGAAGCGCACCTGGCCGCCTGGCAGGACTCGCCCGAGCGGGCCCGCTGGCTGGCGCAACTCACGCCCCACACGATCGGTGCGCAGGAGATGCGGCGCGTCAGTGGCCTGGACTACTGGTTCGCCGCGCCCGGCGCCACCGCCAAGGCCCCGCCGCCGCGCTGGAAGGTGGCGGTTGTGACCTGGCTGGGCATCTTCCCGACCGTGCTGGCGCTGTTCCTCACCGTGGCGCCGCTGCTGGCCGACTGGCCGCTGGTGCCGCGCACCATGGTCATCACCGTGCTGGTGGTGGTCCTCATGACCTGGGTGGTGGCGCCGCGACTGACCCGCTGGCTGGCCGGCTGGCTGCACGCCCGACCCTGAGCCCCGTTTTCCCTTTTTCTGGAGTCAACCCATGACGAAAAAAATCAAGTGCGCCCTGATCGGGCCCGGCAACATTGGCACGGACCTGCTGGCCAAGCTGCAGCGCAGCCCGGTGCTCGAACCGGTGTGGATGGTCGGCATCGACCCCAACTCCGACGGCCTCAAGCGCGCCAAGGAGATGGGCATCAAGACCACCGCCGACGGCGTGGACGGCCTGATCCCGCACATGAAGGCCGACGGCGTGCAGATCGTGTTCGACGCCACCAGCGCCTACGTGCACGCCGAGAACTCGCGCAAGGTCAACGCGCAGGGCGCGATGATGATCGACCTCACGCCCGCGGCCATCGGCCCCTACTGCGTGCCGCCGGTCAACCTCAAGCAGCACGTCGGCCAGCGCGAGATGAACGTGAACATGGTCACCTGCGGTGGCCAGGCCACCATCCCCATGGTCTACGCGGTCAGCCGCGTGCAACCCGTGGCCTACGGCGAGATCGTGGCCACCGTGTCCAGCAAGTCGGTCGGCCCCGGCACGCGCAAGAACATCGACGAGTTCACCCGCACCACGGCCGGTGCGGTCGAGAAGGTGGGCGGCGCCAAGAAGGGAAAGGCCATCATCGTGATCAACCCGGCCGAGCCGCCGCTGATCATGCGCGACACGGTGCACTGCCTGGTCGAAGGCACGCCCGACGAGGCCGCCATCACGAAGTCGGTGCACGACATGATCCGTGAAGTGCAGAAGTACGTTCCGGGCTACAAGCTGGTCAACGGTCCGGTCTTCGACGGCCAGCGCGTCTCCGTCTTCCTCGAAGTCGAAGGCCTGGGCGACTACCTGCCCAAGTACGCGGGCAACCTCGACATCATGACCGCCGCCGCCGCGCGCACGGCCGAGATGTTCGCCGAAGAGATTCTCAAGGGCGAGCTGGTGCTCACCCCCACCGTCTGATTCCGGAGCACGACACCATGAGCCAGAAAAAAATCACCCTGCACGACATGACCCTGCGCGACGGGATGCACCCCAAGCGCCACCTGATGACGCTCGACCAGATGAAGAGCATCGCCTGCGGCCTGGACGCCGCCGGTGTGCCACTGATCGAAGTCACCCACGGCGACGGTCTGGGCGGCTCCAGCGTCAACTACGGCTTCCCGGCCCACAGCGACGAGGAGTACCTGGGCACCGTGATCCCGCTGATGAAGCAGGCCAAGGTCTCGGCCCTGCTGCTGCCCGGCAACGGCACCGTCGACCACCTGAAGATGGCGCACGGCCTGGGCGTGCACACCATCCGCGTGGCCACGCACTGCACCGAGGCCGACGTGAGCGAGCAGCACATCACCTACGCCCGCAAGCTCGACATGGACACCGTCGGCTTTCTGATGATGGCCCACATGAACAGCCCCGAGGGTCTGGTCACACAGGCCAAGCTGATGGAGAGCTACGGCGCCAACTGCATCTACATCACCGACTCGGCCGGCTACATGCTGCCCGGTGACGTGAAGGCCCGCCTGCAGGCCGTGCGCGACGCGCTCAAGCCCGTCACCGAGCTGGGCTTCCACGGCCACCACAACCTGGCCATGGGCGTGGCCAACAGCGTGGCCGCCATCGAATGCGGTGCCACCCGCATCGACGCCGCCGCCGCCGGCCTGGGCGCGGGCGCGGGCAACACCCCGATGGAGGTGCTGGTCGCGGTGCTCGACCGCATGGGCGTAAGCACCGGCGTCGACGTCTGGAAGATCCAGGACGTGGCCGAGGACCTGGTCACGCCCATCATGGACTTCCCGATCCGCATCGACCGCGACGCGCTCACCCTGGGCTACGCCGGCGTCTATGGCTCCTTCCTGCTCTTTGCCAAGCGCGCCGAGAAGAAGTACGG
>JAEWVY010000211.1 GCA_023396625.1 Pseudomonadota bacterium
GGGGGGGGGGGGGGGGGGGGGGGCCCCCGTCAGTCGGTTTGTTCGGCATGGCGCCGGATATTTTGCAACTGCGCCGCCCAGCCTTCCTTGTGCATGCGGAAAGCCTGCATGCGGCGGGCGGGCGGTATTTTGTCGAAGCCGGTTTCCACCACGGTCAGCAGCGTGCCTGCGGGCGCGTCCTGCAGCGTCAGCGTGACCAACGTGGGTTCTTCGGCCGTGTAGTCCACGGCGGGATCCACCGCGAAAGGGTGCCACCGGTAGGAAAACAATGCCTGGGGCTCCATGCGTTCGACGACCACGTCGAACCACGCGTGCTCGTAGCCGCAGGCCGTGATGCGGCCGCGCGTGCGCTCGCCGGGCGCGAATCGCTGGCCTCCCAGGTCGGCACCAAACCACTGGCCGAAGGTCTCGGCATCGGCGAGGGCACGCCACACGCGGTCGCGCGGGGCCTCGATGAAAATGCTCCGCTCGATCCGGTCGGTCGGCGTGAAGGGCGCGCCCTGGCCGGTTTCCGCGTAGCGCTGCAGGCTGGCCAGGTACTGCCGCCAGCCATCGACGCAGAGCGCGTAGCAGTCCATGCCGGGCGCCAGGCCGATGTGTTCGAAATCCAGCAGTGTGCCGGAGGGTGGGTGGGCGGACAGGTGGAATCCGATGCGGGTGCCGACCCATTCGTCGGGTCGAATCCCCGGAACCTCGATGTGCGCCTTCACGCAGAGCCAGTGCACCTCCCGTTCCGGGTCGAGCCGCTCCACCTGCATCGTTTTCTGGTGAGGGCCGAAGCGGAAAGTGCAGTGGCCGCCCACTTTTGACGCCACATCGCAGGTTTCGGTCCACCAGCCCTGCAGTCCTTGCGGGGTGGTCAGGGCGCGGTACACCGCTTCGGGCGAGGCGGCGATTTCGAGTCGTTGGCGGTAAGGGGTCATGATGAATCGTCTCCCAATAGGCAATTGAAAAGTTGCATTTTTATACGCCACGGGAAAACATGCAACCAAAATATTGCTTTAATGATTCCTCACGGCCAAATCAGGGGGCCGATCACACCGGCCGCCATGGCCAGTCCATGCGTGATGGCGGCGACGATGGTCAGCACAATGGCGGGCCGCAGCCGCTCTGGCCTGTCCCTGTCGCGCCAGAGCAGCAGGCTGGCCGTGAGCGACACGGGCAGCGACAGCAGGCCCCAGCGCGCGCCAGCGGGCTGGACCAGCAGCCACACGCCCACGGCGAGCCAGGCGTGGGCGAGCCAGGCCATGCCGAAGTACAGGCTGGCCACACCCCGGGGCCCCAGCCGCACCGCCAGGGTGCGCTTGCCCACGCGGGCGTCGGCGGGCGCATCGGGCACACCGTTGACCAGCAGCACGTTGGCCACCAGCAGCGCATAGCTCACCGCGGTGATGGCGGGAATCAGAAAAAACCGCCCGCGTTGGCTGTAGTCGGCGCCGACCACCACCAGCCACCACGCCAGGGCCACGGTGAGTTCGCCCAGGCCACGTGACATCAGCGCCAATGGCGGCGACGAATAAGCCCAGCCCAGCAGCAGGCCAGCCAGGCCGATCACGAGCAGCCCGCCGCCACTCTTGACGGCCAGCAGCAGACCGGCCGGCACCACGAGCAGCAGCAGGGCCAGCGCAAAACGCCGGGTGTCGTCCGTCGACACTTCGCCGTTCTGGATCAGCCGCGCGCCGCCCGTGAAAGGGAACAGACCCTGCCGGTTGGCTGCGTCCGCCCCGTTGCGGGCGTCCTCGTAGTCGTTGAGCACGTTGGCGGCGGCGTGCGCCGTCAATGCGAGCACCAGCGTGGCCGCGCCGCGCCAGGGGTCGAAGCCACAGCCGCAGGACGCCGCCATGGCCAGGCCGAGCAGACAGCCCACGGCCGTGACCACGAGAAACCCGGGCCGGGTCATGCGCCACCACAGGCGCCATCCAGGCGGGGGAGGGTGTGGGGCTTGGGGCGTGGGAACGGGGGGAGACAACGGCATCCCCCATTCTGGCAAAACGGCGGTCCGGGGCCGTGCACCCGTCTTGTCCCGATGGATTTGCCTGAGTCTGCGGAGAGGCCTTAGAATTACGTTTAGGTTAATTAATTTACCAATGGTGAATTCTCTGACGCGAAGCGACCGGATGGCCGGGCCAGGGCGTGACGGATCACCGACCAAGGAGACGCAGCACATGGGGTCTTACGTTTACCCGAAATTTCCGTACGTCGCGCCCACTGACTTGCAGGCCGGCGCGCCACAGCGTCGCCCGCTGGTGATCGTGGGGGCGGGGCCGGTGGGGCTGGCCGCGGCGCTGGACGCCCGGCTCAAGGGCTTGCCGGTGCTGGTGTTCGACGAGGACGACACGGTCTCGGTGGGCTCCCGGGCGGTGTGTTACGCCAAGCGCGCGCTCGAAGTGCTGGACCGTCTCGGCGTGGGCGATCCGGTCTGCGACAAGGGGGTGAGCTGGAACGTCGGGCGCACCTTTTTCCGGGAAAAAGAGGTGTATCACTTCGACCTGGTGCCCGAGGCGGGACACAAGCGGCCAGGCATGATCAATCTGCAGCAGTACTACCTGGAAGAGGCCATGGTGGCCCGCGCGCAGGCGCTGGGCGTGGACCTGCGCTGGAAATACAAGGTGGTCGACGTGCAGCCGCGGGCCGACCATGTGGCGCTGCGGGTGGAGACGCCCGATGGGCCGTTCGACGTCGAGGCCGACTGGCTCGTCGTCGCTGACGGCGCGCGCAGCCCCGTCCGCCGCATGCTCGGGCTGGACGTCGAGGGCCGCGTGTTCCAGGATCGTTTCCTGATTGCCGACGTCATCATGAAGGCGGACTTTCCCGCCGAGCGCTGGTTCTGGTTCGATCCACCGTTCCATCCCGGCCAGAGCGTGCTGCTGCACAAGCAGAGCGACAACGTCTGGCGCATCGATTTCCAACTGGGCTGGGATGCGGATCCCGAGGAGGAAAAGAAGCCCGAACGGGTGATTCCCCGCATCAAGGCCATGCTCGGGGACGCGCGCCCGTTCGAGCTGGAATGGGTGAGCATCTACACCTTCCAGTGCCGGCGCATGAAGGAATTCCGGCAGGGCCGGGCGCTGTTCGTCGGCGATGCGGCCCACCAGGTGTCGCCCTTCGGCGCGCGTGGCGCGAACTCGGGCTTTCAGGACGTGGATGACCTGATGTGGAAGCTGCAG
>JAEWVY010000240.1 GCA_023396625.1 Pseudomonadota bacterium
TCGTACTGCTCACCATCGCGCTTGTAGCGCGTCACGTTGCGCCCACCGAGCATGGTTTCCACGGAACGCGCGATCGCATCCAGGCTCACGCCGAGGTCGGCCGCCCGCTCGCGATCCACGTCCATCCGGATTTCCGGCTTGTTCAGCCGCAGATCGGTATCGACCTGCACGAACCCCGGCTGGCGGGCGAGCTCGTCCTGGAAAGCCCGGACCACCTGCGCAAGGTTCTGGTAGCTGTCAGTGGTCATGATCACAAAATTGACGGGCCGCTCCCTGAAGCGTTGCCCCAGCGAGGGGGGCGTGATCGGAAACGCCTGCACCCCTGGCAGGCCGCCCACCTTGGGGCTGATCTCCCGGGCGATGTCCAGTGTGGTCCGGCGTCGGTCCTCCCATGGCACGCTGCGCAGGAAGACGTTGCCCTGCGCCACGGAGGGGTTGCCATTGACGGTGAAGATGCGGTCGAACTCCTTGTAGCCCTCACCAATGCGCTCGATCGCCGCTGCATAACGGTTCGTGTATTCCAGGGTGGCGCCGTCGGGGCCGTTGATCACCACGAGCACGACGCCACGGTCCTCCAGCGGCGCCAGCTCGCTCTTGATGTCAGCCAGCAGCACCCAGGTCAACACCCCGCTGCCCGCCATGACCAGCACCACCAGCCAGCGCGCGCGCAGGGACCATCCCAGCAACCGTGCGTAGGCGCGCGTGAGGAAGGCCAGCGCACGCTCCATGACCCGGTCGAACCAGGACGGCCGGCGCTGATGGCGCAGCAGCTTGGAGCACATCATGGGTGACAGCGTCAGCGCGACGAAACCGGAAACGATGACCGAGCCCGCGAGCGCCAAGGCGAACTCCGTGAACAGCCGCCCTGTCCGGCCGGGCGTGAACGCCAGTGGTGCATACACCGCCGCCAGGGTCAGCGTCATGGCCACGACGGCAAAGCCGATCTCCCGCGCCCCTCGGATCGCAGCCTGAAAAGGGCTCAGCCCCGCCTCGATATGGCGATAGATGTTCTCCAGCACCACAATCGCGTCATCGACCACCAGGCCGATGGCCAGCACCAGAGCCAGCAGCGTCAGCGTGTTGATGGAAAACCCGGCCAGGGCCATGAGCGCAAAACTGCCCACCAGGCTGACGGGAATCGTGACCAGCGGAATGATCGAGGCCCGGAATGTGCGCAGAAAGACAAAGATCACCAGCGCCACCAAGATCACGGCCTCGAAAATGGTTTGATAGACCGCCTTGACCGAACGATCGATGAAAACCGAATTGTCGTTGGCCACGTCGACATCGACGCCCGGCGGCAGTTCCCGCTTGACCTTGTCCATGAGCTGGCGCACCCCGGCCGACAGTTCCAGCGGGTTGGCGGTGGCCTGGCGGATGACGCCAAGCGATATCGCTTCCCGTCCATTCAGGCGCACACTGGTCCGCTCGGACTGCGGCCCCTGGGCCACGCGAGCGACATCGGCAATGCGAACAGGCTGGCCATTGACCGTCCGGATCACGATCTGCGCAAACTCCGGCGGGCGCTGCAGATCCGTTGCCGCGGTCACGTTGAACTCGCGGCCCTGGCTCTCGATGCGGCCCGAGGGCACCTCCAGATTGCTGCGACGCAGCGCATCCTCGACATCCTGCACCGTGACCCGGTAAGCGGCCAGCCGGTCAGGATCCAGCCAGATGCGCATTGCATATTTGCGCTCGCCGTAGATCCGGACGTCGGCCGCGCCCGGCGCCGTCTGCAGCACCGGCTTGACCAGTCGGTTGGCCATGTCGGTCAATTCCAGCGGACTGTGCGTGTCCGACGTGAGCGCGAGCCAGATCACGGGAAACGCATCGGCCTCCACCTTTGCAATCACCGGCTCGTCGATGCCCTGCGGCAGGCGCTGGCGCACCCGGCTGACCTTGTCGCGCACATCGGCCGCGGCGGAATCCGCGTCGCGGGTCAGCACAAAGCGGACCGAGATCTGGCTTTGCTCCTGCCGGCTGATCGACGAAATGACATCCACGCCCTCGATCCCCGCCAGCGAATCCTCCAAAATCTTGGTCACCTGCGACTCGATCACTTCGCTGGATGCCCCGCCATAACGCGTCTCCACCGTGACCGTGGGCTCGTCGATCTTGGGGTACTCACGCACCGAGAGGCGCGTGAACGACACGTAGCCGATCAGCAGGATCAGCAGCGACAGGACCGTGGCAAAGACCGGCCGGCGGATGGAGATCTCTGGCAGCTGCATGGCCGGTCTCCGTCAGCGGGGCACCGGCGTCGATGCGGCGCTTTTTGCCGGGACCGCACCGTCGCCTCGGCCCGCCACCACAATCCGGACCGGCGTGCCGTCACGTTGCAAGCGCTGCTGTCCCGCGACCACCACGGTGTCGCCCTCCGCGACCCCCTCGGTAATCTCCACCTTCCCCTGCCTGCGCAGGCCCAGCCGGACCTCCTGTCGGAGTGACACCATGCCGGCATCGACGTCAGCCCCTGGGACTGCCGGCGAGTGGCCCGGCAACGCCGACGCAGCGACAACCTTCACCACATATTGTTTTCCCCCCTGGGGCAGGAGGGCCTCCTCGGGCACCACCAGCGCGCTGTCCCTGACGGCGAACACGGCCGTCACGCGCGCGAACATGCCCGCACGCAATGGCCCGGCTTCGCCCTTTGCCGCGGCCCCCGATGCCGAAGCACGGGCGGGGCGCCCAGGCTTATCCCCCGCCGAATTGGGCAGGCTGGCCCGTACGGCCACGGCCCGGCCAGTCGCATCCACAAGTGGATTGACGGCCACGATACGGGCCGTATACCGGCTGCCCGGCAGGGCATCCAGTTCCAGTTCCACCGGCTGCCCCGTCCGCAACCTCGGCTGGAAGCGCTCGGGCAGGCTGAAGTCCACGAACATGGCGGACAAATCCTCCAGAGCCACCAGATCGGCGCCGTCCTTCACATAGTCACCAAGATTGACCTGCCGGATGCCCACCACGCCGTCGAAAGGCGCGACAACCCGCATCCGGGCCAGCCTCGCCGACGCCAAGTCCAACTGGGCTTGAGCGACCTGCAGCGCGGCGGCACTTTCATCCAACACGCGCTGGGCCACGAAATTGCGGGCCACGAGCTCCTGGTTGCGTTTGTGATTCGCCTGGGCCACTGACAGCTGGGCCTGCGCCTGGCTCAGCTCTGCCTTCTGCAACGCGTCGTCGAGCTGGACCAGCATCTGGCCCCGCTTCACCCATGCCCCGTCCATGAAGCCAAGTCCGGCCACCCGGCCCGCCACTTCCGGACGCAGCACGACATTCTGGCGGGAACGCAGCGTCCCCACGGCCTGGGCTTCATCGCGCAGAGGCTGCACCTCGACTTTTGCCACCTCGACCCCGACCGGCCTGGGCGCGGCGGTGGGTCCCGGGGTTGCCGGGATCGCACGGCCCACCTCCCGAGGAAGCTGGGGGCGGCTCTGAATCCACCAGCCAACGGCCGAGGCCAGGACAATGCCACCAGCGGCGACAGTGAAATAAACAGCTTTGGATGCCATCGGATGTCAGATAGGGGGCGGTATTCTTTATCGCAGTGCCGCCAACCTGGCGCGCAACCGATGACTGTAACAGCGCGATAACAGGCAGGTGTCTGGAATCTCTCGCGCCAGACGGACTTTACCTGCCGTTTACAGCCGCCCGAGCACTTGCTCCACGCCCCGGTTGGCCAGCTGATCGGCCCGCTCGTTGCCGGCGTGACCCGTGTGTCCCCTGACCCAGTGCCACTCGATCTGATGCCCCGCGTTGCTGACCAGTGAGTCCAGATGCTGCCAGAGCTCCACGTTTTTCACAGGTTGCCTGGCTGCCGTTCGCCATCCCCTGGCCTTCCATCCGTGGACCCACTCGGTAATACCCTTGCGCACGTATTCGCTGTCCAAGTAGAGCGACACGCGACAGGGCCGCTTGAGCGCCTTCAAGGCCTCGATCACGGCGGTGAGCTCCATCCGATTGTTGGTGGTGGCCAGTTCGCCGCCGAACAGTTCCTTTTCGACCGCACCGGACTTCAGCAACACCCCCCAGCCGCCGGGGCCGGGATTGCCTTTGCAGGCGCCATCGGTATGTATTTCAATATGATTCAAAAGAATTTCCTACTTTTCCAGCTTCATATCTGAATATCTTGCTATTGATACAGGAGCATTCGCCGCCGCCCCCATGGATTTCCACGCGGGCCCCAGAAGCGTCATGCCCCGCGCGCGCTTGACCGCGACGACAAAGTACGCCCCACCCAACACGGGCCACCAGCGCGTACCGACCGCGTCCATCCACGCGAAACGCCGCAGCCATTGCGAAGTGCGAACAGCCGGACGATAGCAGCCGAAATCGCTTGATTCGACCTCCAGGCCCAGGA
>JAEWVY010000194.1 GCA_023396625.1 Pseudomonadota bacterium
ACGTCCACCAGCACGCTGCCCTTTTTCATGCGCGAGACCATTTCCCTCGTCACCAGCCGGGGCGCCGCGGCGCCGGGCACCAGCACGCTGCCGATCACGGCGTCGGCGTCGAGCACCGCTTCCTCGACGGCGGCGGCCGTCGAATACCGCGTGGCGACGCGGTTGCCAAACACCCGGTCCAGCTGGCGCAGCCGCTCGATCTGGCGGTCCAGCACGGTCACGCGGGCGCCCAGACCCACGGCCATCTGCACCGCGCTGGCGCCGACCATGCCGGCGCCCAGCACCACCAGATGCGCCGCCGGCACGCCCGGCACGCCGCCCATCAGCACCCCCATGCCGCCACGGGGCGAGGCCAGGTGCGCGGCCGCTTCCTGGACCGCCATGCGCCCGGCCACCTCGCTCATGGGTGCGAGCAGGGGCAGGCCCCCTTCGGCGGCGGTGACGGTCTCGTAGGCGATGCACACCGCGCCCGAGCGGACCAGCGCCGCCGTCAGCGCCGGCTCTGCGGCCAAGTGGAGATAAGTGAACAACACCTGCCCCTCGCGCAGCAGGGCGCATTCGGCGGGCTGCGGTTCCTTGACCTTGACGACCAGTTCCGCCCAGTCCCACACGGCGGCGGCCTCGGGCCGCACGTCGGCGCCAGCCGCCCGGTACGACGCGTCGTCCATGCCGATGGCCGCGCCCGCGCCGCTTTCCACGCGCACGTCGTGCCCATGCGCGCGCAGCTCGCGCACGCCCGCCGGCGTCAGCCCGACGCGGTGCTCGCTGATCTTGATTTCCTTGGGGACGCCAATGCGCATGTCTACTCCGGGGGTGGTCCCGCGCAGGCGGGAATCGGGAATCGGCCGTCCAGCCGTGTCCGACGCGGTGATGATGCCCGCCGTTAAACTGGCATTAAACGACCATATGTCACCGTTTACTTGACATTTCATGCAACCAAAAAACCGGGCACTCCTGGGCCAGATCAGCGACATGGACCTGCGCCTGCTGCGCGTGTTCAAGGCCGTGGCCGACTGCGGCGGCATGGCGGCGGCCGAGCTGGAACTCAACATCGCCACCTCCACCATCAGCCGGCACATCAAGGACCTGGAAACGCGCCTGGGCTTGACCTTGTGCCGACGCGGGCGCGGCGGCTTCGCGCTCACGCCCGAAGGCGAGCAGATCCATGCCGAGACGCTGCGCCTGCTGGCCGCCACCGACGCGTTTCGCGCCCGCGTCGACGACATCCACCAGCGCATGGGCGGCGAGCTGCATCTGGCGGTGTTCGACAAGACCGCCAGCAACCCCGAGGCCCGCATCGCCCAGGCGGTGGCGCTGTTCCACGCCCGGGCGCCCGCGGTGCAGCTCAACCTGCACGTGGGCACGCTGGGCATGATCGAGCGCGGCGTGATGGACGGCCAGTTCCAGCTCGGCATCATTCCCGAGCACCGGCGCTCCGAAAGTCTGGCCTACGACGAGCTGTTCGGCGAGACCATGCTGCTGTATTGCGGCACGGCACATCCGTTGTTCGCGGCCGACGACGCCCGCCTCGACTGGGACAGCCTGCGCCAGCACGACTTCGCAGGCCTGGGCTACCACTCGCCGAACATGGAACTCGCCCACCGCGAGCGGCTGCGCCGCAGCGCCACGGGCTTTGACCAGGAGTCGGTGGCCACGCTGATCCTGGGCGGCGGCTTCCTCGGCTTCCTGCCCGACCACTACGCGGCCAGCTTCGTGCACGCGGGCCAGATGCGGGCGCTCCAGCCCGCCACCTTGCGCTACACCTGCGGCTTCAGCGCCATCACGCGGCGCTCGCCCGCGCCCTCGCGCGTCACCAGCCTGCTGCGCGACTGCCTGGCCCTGGCGCATGGAGGCGACGCGCCGTCAGGCCTTTGATACTCCTAAATAGATAGCACATAATGACCATCCCACGCTGGAAAACGCCATTTTTCCTATAAATCCAGCGTTCAAACCACCTGAAGGCGTGCCGCGAGTTCACGCAGGCGTTCGAGGCCGGGTTCCCGGCGCGGCCAGGTGAGGTCGACCCCGTCGCCCGCGTAGCGCGGCAGCACGTGCAGGTGGGCGTGCGGCACGGTCTGCCAGCCCGCCGCCTTGTTGGCCTGCAGCAGGGTGATGCCCTCGGGCGCGAAGGCGGCCTGCACGGCGCGGGCAATCTTCCAGGCGGCGCGCATCAGCGCCGCGGCGGTGTCCTCGTCCATGTCGAGCAGGGTCTCGAAGGGCTGCCGGGTCGCGACGATGACGTGGCCGTCGTTCACCTGACCGGCGTCCATGAAGGCGAAGACCCGGTCGTCCTCGTACACCCTGGCGCAGGGCCATTCACCGGACAGCAATTTCTCGAACACAGTGGACATGGACGGTCTTCCTTTCCGCGGCGCCGGACGTGGCCCGCGCACCGGATTCTCGCGCGCGGGCCGCCGCACTACACTGGGGCCTGTCCGCAGTCAGGACATGTGAACAGGCCCCAGCCGCTGCCGGACGCCCCGGCCGGAGAACCGTCATGCAAGTCGCCCTGCCCCCCGACCCCCGGCTCTGCCCCCTGTGCGGCGAGCCGAACGAATGCGCCATGGAAGTGGAACGCGCCAGCGGCGTGATGCAGCCGCCGTGCTGGTGCAGCCAGGTCAAGTTCGAGGCCAGCCTGCTGTCGCGCATTCCCGAACACGCGCGCGGCAAGGCCTGCCTGTGCGCCGCCTGCGCCAAGGCCGAGGCGCCCTGAACCGCGCGGCATCCGCCCCGGCGTGGTGACGCGGGGGTCTGCGGCGGCGGCCAAAGCCCGGTATGCTCGACCCTTTCCCATGACCCACGCCCCCCACCACGATTCCCTTGCCGCGCTGCGCGCGCGCCACGGCGCACGCTACCGGTGGTTCCTGCTGCTGTCGCTGATGGTGGGCACCATGGCGTCGATCATGTCGTCGACCATCGTGAACGTCGCGATTCCGGGCCTGAGCGCGCATTTCACGCTGGGGCAGGAGCGCGCGCAGTGGGTCACCAGCGGCTTCATGGTGGCGATGACGGTGTCCATGCTCACCACGCCCTGGCTGCTCGCGCGCCACGGCTACCGGCGCACCTACGCCGGGTGCATGGTGCTGCTGCTCGCCGGCGGCGTGGCCGGCGGGTTCGCCAACGAATTCGGCCTGGTGCTGGCCGCCCGCGTGGCCGAGGGGCTGGCGGCCGGCGTGGTCCAGCCGATCCCGGCCATCATCATCCTGCGCGCCTTCGAACCGGACGAGCAGGGTCGCGCCAGCGGCGTCTTCGGCATGGGCGTGGTGCTGGCGCCGGCCATCGGGCCGAGCCTCGGCGGCGTGCTGGTGGACTGGTTCGGCTGGCGCTCCATCTTCTTCATGGTCGTGCCCTTCTGCCT
>JAEWVY010000285.1 GCA_023396625.1 Pseudomonadota bacterium
GGCCAACGCGGCGGCAAACGCCGGGACCGGGGCCGGGGCCGTGGCGGCGCCAGGCACCGGGTCGGCTGCGTCGGCGGGCCTGCTGGCCGCGCTGCTGGGTGCGCTGGTCGGCGGCCTGATCCTCAACCTCATGCCCTGCGTGTTTCCGGTGCTGGCGATCAAGGTGCTGGGCTTTGCCCGCCATGCGAACGACCGGCGCGCGCACCGCGTGAGCGGCCTCGCGTACACGGCCGGCGTGGTCGTCTCCTTCGTCGGCCTGGGTGCGCTGCTGCTGGCGCTGCGCGCGGCCGGCGAGAGCCTGGGCTGGGGCTTTCAGCTGCAGAACCCCGGCGTCGTGGCGGCGCTGGCGGCACTGTTCACGGTCATCGGCCTGAACCTGGCGGGCCTGTTCGAGTTCGGCAGCGTCCTGCCCTCCTCCGTGGCCAGCCTGCAGGCCCGGCACCCGGTGGCCGACGCCTTCCTGACCGGCGTGCTGGCGGTGGCGGTGGCCTCGCCCTGCACGGCGCCGTTCATGGGCGCCTCGCTCGGCTTCGCGGTGGCGCTGCCCGGGCCGCAGGCGCTGGCGGTGTTCGCGGCCATCGGCCTGGGCCTGGCCCTGCCTTACCTGGGCGCCAGCTTGTTCCCGGCGGTGGCGCGCGCGCTGCCCCGGCCGGGCCCGTGGATGGCGACCTTCCGCCACCTCCTGGCGTTCCCGATGTTCGCCACCGTCGTCTGGCTGGTGTGGGTGTTGGGCCAGCAAAGCGGCATCGACGGAGCGGGCGCGCTGCTGGCCCTGCTGGTGAGCCTGGCCTTTGTGGTGTGGACGTTCACGCTCAAAGGCCGGACCCGGGGGATATTTGCTTCTATTTCAATAGCGTGCTTTGTCCTGCTGACGCTGGGAATTGGCCAAAATATCACAAAAATGTCGGCCGAAGCCGCTCCGGCGGCGGCGAACGGACGCTGGCAGCCCTGGGCGCCGGGCCAGGTCGAGCGCTGGCTGGCCGCCGGCCAGCCGGTGTTCGTGGACTTCACCGCCGCCTGGTGCGTGACCTGCCAGGTCAACAAGAAAGTCACGCTGGCCGATGCCGCCGTGCTGGCCGACTTCGAGGCGAAGCAGGTGCAGCTGCTGCGCGCCGACTGGACGCGGCGCGACCCCGCGATCACCGCCGCGCTCGCGCAGCTGGGCCGCAGCGGCGTGCCGGTCTATGTGCTGTACCAGGCCGGGCGGGCGCCGGTCGTGCTGTCCGAGCTCCTGGGGGCGGACGAGTTGCGCGCCGCGCTCGCCGCGCTGTGAACACCTGCGGACAGGCGCCCGCGAACGCCCCGGCGTGCGTACACTGCGGACCATGAGCCGCACACCCGACACCATCCCCGTCCTGCGCGACATCCTGGGCCGCTGCCGCACCGTGGCCGTCGTGGGCCTGTCCCCGCAGTGGCACCGCCCGAGCTACTTCGCCGCCAAATACATGCAGGCGCATGGCTACCGCATCGTGCCGGTCAACCCGCTGGTGGCGCGCGAGGGCGGCGCGATCCTCGGCGAACGCTGCCACGCCAGCCTCACGGCGGCTGAACAGGCCCTGGCCGCCGAAGGCGGGCGCATCGACATGGTGGACTGTTTCCGCAGGAGCGAGGACATCCCGCCGCTGGTGGACGAAGCCATCGCCGCCGGCGCGCGCTGCCTGTGGTTGCAGCTGGGCGTGGTCAACGAGGCCGCCGCCGAGCGGGCCGAGGCCGCGGGGCTGCAGGTCATCCAGAACCGCTGCGTGAAGATCGAGCACGCGCGCCTGTTCGGCGGGCTGAACTGGGCCGGCGTGGACACCCGCGTGATCTCGGCCAAGCGGCCGCACCAGCTCCCCTATTGATTCGGTGGGAAAACGGCCATGAGTCAGGACACCTCCCCGATGCCTGGCGCCGACCACGCCTTCGGGTTCGGCACCCGGGCCATCCACGCCGGCGCCATCCCCGACCCGGTGACCGGCGCACGCGCCACGCCCATCCACCAGACCACGAGCTTCGTCTTCGACAACGCCGAGCACGCGGCCAGCCTGTTCAACCTGCAGACGTTCGGCAACGTCTACAGCCGCATCGGCAACCCGACGGTGGCGGTGCTGGAGGAGCGCGTCGCCTCGCTGGAGGGCGCCCGCGCCGCGCTGGCCTGCGCCAGCGGCATGGCGGCGCAGATGACGGCGATCCTCGCCATCCTCAAGGCGGGCGACCACCTCGTCGCGGCCAGCACCCTGTATGGCGGCACCGTGGGGCAGTTGGGCATCGGCTTTTCGCGCCTGGGCATCGAGACCACCTTCGTCGACCCGGCCGACGCCGAGAACTTCGCGCGCGCCATGCGGCCCAACACCCGCGCGGTGTACGGCGAGACCCTCGGCAACCCGCTGGTCAACGTGCTCGACATCGCCGCCGTGGCCGACGTGGCGCACGCCCACGGCGTGCCGCTCATCATCGACAACACCGTGGCCAGCCCCTACCTGTGCAACCCCTGCGCGCTGGGCGCCGACATCGTGGTGCACAGCGCCACCAAATACCTCGGCGGCCACGGCACCACCCTGGGCGGCCTCGTGGTGGAGGGGGGCCGGTTCCCCTGGGACAACGGCAAGTTTCCTGACATGGTCGAGCCCAGCCACGCCTACCACGGCGTGAAGTTCTACGAGACCTTCGGCGACTTCGGCTACACCATGAAGGCGCGCATGGAGGTCAACCGCACCTTCGGCGCGGTGCTGTCGCCACTCTCGGCCTGGCTGCTGCTGCAGGGCACGGAGACGCTGCACCTGCGCATGCGCGAGCATTGCCGTAACGCCCTGCGGGTGGCGCAGTTCCTGCAGCAACACCCGAAGGTGCGCTGGGTCAACTACCCGGGCCTGCCGGATTCGCCCTATTTCGCGCTGGCGCGGAAACAGTTCCGCGCCGTGGACGGGCAGCCCGGCGCCTCGGGCGTGCTGACCTTCGGCATCGCGGGCGGCGCGGCGGCCGGCGAACGCTTCATCGACGCCTGCGAGTTCCTGAGCCACCTGGCCAACATCGGCGACGCCAAGACGCTGGTGATCCACCCGGCCTCGACCACGCACCGCCAGCTCGACGAGGACGCGCTGGCGCGGGCCGGCGTCAGCGCCGACATGGTGCGCCTGTCCGTCGGCATCGAGGACGTGGACGACATCCTCTGGGACATCGACCAGGCGCTGGCGCGCGCGACCGGCTGAGCCATGTCGCACGCCCATTCCCTCTGGAGCCCCCTGCGCCGGCCGGCCTTCCGCGGGCTGTGGCTCTGCGGCGGGGTCTTTTTCATCGGCGCCGGCATGCAGACCATGGCGGCGGCCTGGCTGATGGTGGAGCGCCATGGCTCGTCGTTCCTCGCGGCGCTGGTGCAGACCGCGGTGTTCCTGCCGATGTTCCTGCTGGCCCTGCCCGCGGGCGTGCTCGCCGACACCACCGACCGGCGCCGGCTGATGTCCGGCGCGCTGCTGGCGCAGACCGGGGCCTGCGCCCTGCTCACGATGCTGACGTGGCTGGGCTGGGCCGGGGCCACGCCGGTCCTGCTGCTGGTGTTTTTCTGTGGCTGCTGCACCGCCGTGCTCACGCCGGCATGGAATTCCTCGGTCATCGACCCGGTGCCGCGCGACGAGTGGCCGCAGGCCATCACCGCCGTCAGCATCGCCTACAACGCGGCGCGGGCCGTGGGGCCGACCCTGGCGGGGCTGATCTTCGCGCAGCTGGGCGCGGGCTGGGTGTTCGCCGTCACGGTGTTTTCCACGCTGGTGATGTGGGCGTCGATCCGCCGCTGGCCGCCGCGCGCGCACGCCCCCACGCGGCTGCCACCCGAGCGCCTGTGGGGCGGCACGCTCAGCGGGCTGCGCTTCGCCTGGCACTCGCGCATGATTTTGGCGCAGCTGGTGCGGGTGACGGCCTTCAGCGCCGCGGGCGCCGCCCTGTGGGCGCTGTTGCCGGTGATCGCCCAGCGCCAGCTCGGCGCGGGGGCCCAGGGCTTCGGGCTGCTCATGGGCTGCCTGGGCACCGGGGCGGTCGGCGTGGGCCTGATCATCGGGCGAGTGCGCGCCCGGTTCGGCATGGAGGCCGTCGTCAACGTCGCCTGCGGCGTGTTCGCCGGCGCCATGCTGACCGCGGCCTGGGCCCCCGCCGCCTGGGCGGTCTACGCCGCCATGGTGGTGGGCGGGGCGGCCTGGATGTCGGCCATGTCGACCTTCAACACGGCCACCCAGGCCAGCGTCCCGCCCTGGGTGCGCTCCCGGGCCGTGGCCATGCACATGGTGGCGGCCCTGGGCGCGTTCGCCCTGGGCTCGGCGTTCTGGGGCGCGGTGTCCGACATCGCCGGGCTGGGGCCCGCGCTGTGCGCCGCGGCCGCCGCCCTGGCGGCCAGCCTGCTTCTGGCGCGCCCGATGCCCCTGCGCATGGGCGCGCCGCACGAAGTCACGCCGGCCACGCCCTGGGACGAATTGTTCATCGACGCCGAGCCCCGGCCCGACGCCGGCCCGGTGGCCGTAGAGATCGGCTACCGCATCGCGCCGGGCACCGACGCGGCGTTCCTGGACACCATCGGCCGCCTCAAGGCGCCGCGGCGGCGCGATGGCGCGACGTTCTGGCGCGTCTACCGGGATCTGGGCGAGCCCTCGCGCTACGTGGAGCGGTTCATCGTCGAGTCCTGGGCGGACTACCTGCACCAGCGCGCCCGGGCCACCGTGGCCGATCAGGCGCTGGAAACCGAAGTCCGCGCCTTCCTCGCGCCCGGCGAGACCGCCGCCATGTCACATTACATCGCCGAGCGCTGAACACCGGCCCCGTGGCGCCGGCCTGCGACAATCGGGGCATGAGCTACGCCGCCCTTCAGAACGACACGTTCCTGTGCGCCTGCCTGCGCCAGGCCACCGACTACACGCCCCTGTGGATGATGCGCCAGGCCGGCCGCTTCCTGCCGGAGTACCGCGCCACCCGCGCCCGGGCCGGCAGCTTCATGGGGTTGGCCACCAACGTGGACTTCGCCACCGAGGTGACGCTGCAGCCGGTCGACCGCTTCCCGATCGACGCGGCGATCCTGTTTTCCGACATTCTCACCGTGCCCGACGCCATGGGCCTGGGCCTGACGTTCGCCGAGGGCGAGGGGCCGCGCTTTGCCCACGCCGTGCGCGACGAGGCCGCCGTGGCCGCGCTGGCGGTGCCCGACATGGACCGGCTGCGCTACGTGTTCGACGCCGTCACCCACATCCGCCGCGCGCTGAACGGCCGCGTGCCGCTGATCGGCTTCTCGGGCAGCCCCTGGACGCTGGCCTGCTACATGGTCGAAGGCGGTGGCAGCGACGACTACCGGCTCGTCAAGACCCTGCTGTACAGCCGACCCGACCTGATGCACCGCATCCTGGCGGTGAACGCGGACGCCGTCGCGGCCTACCTGAACGCCCAGATCGCCGCCGGCGCGCAGGCCGTGATGATCTTCGACAGCTGGGGCGGCGTGCTGGCCGACGGCGCCTTTCAGCAGTTCAGCCTGGCCTACACCGCCCGTGTGCTGGCCGGGCTCCGGCGCACCGGCGTCGACAGCGCGGTCGTGCCGCGCATCGTCTTCACCAAGGGCGGCGGCCTGTGGCTGGCCGACATGAAGGCGCTGGACTGCGAGGTGCTCGGCCTGGACTGGACGGTCAACCTGGGCCACGCGCGCGCGGTGGTCGGTGGCGCCGTGGGCGGACCGGGCAAGGCACTGCAAGGCAATCTCGATCCCAACGTGCTGTTCGCGCCGCCCGCGGTGATCCAGGCCGAAGCCGCGCGCGTGCTCGACAGCTTCGGCCCCCCACACACCGACCGCGGCACCCCGGGCCCCACCCACATCTTCAACCTGGGCCACGGCATCAGCCAGCACACGCCGCCCGACCACGTGGCGGCCTTGGTCGAGGCGGTGCATGCGCATTCGCGCGCGCAGCGGGCCTGAACTTCTGGACACGGGCCGAAGTCCGTCTAGGCCCCGATGGGGGGGATGTCAAGCGAAATCCGTCTATTCAACCTCAAAAAAAGCACTTGACAGGCCTGGGTTATGCACACTTTTGTGGTGCATTGCGGCAAAGTGCGATAAGCGGCAGGCGTCGACGGACAAGGCCCCGATC
>JAEWVY010000394.1 GCA_023396625.1 Pseudomonadota bacterium
ATCTCGCCCGCCACCACCAGGCGCGCGCGCACCGCTTCAGGGTGGCGCCGCAGGATCTCGGCCACCTGGGCCGGATGCACGAACATGCCGCGCACCTTGGTGGTCTGGTCGGCCCGGCCCATCCAGCCCCGGATCCGCTGGTTGGTGCGGCCCGTCGGGCAGGTGCCCGGCAGCAGCGCCGACAGGTCGCCCGTGCCGAACCGGATCAGCGGGTAGTGAGGGTTGAGCGTGGTGACCACGAGCTCGCCCACTTCGCCCTCGGGCACCGGGTCGCCCGTGCCGGGGCGCACGATCTCGACGATCACGCCCTCGTCGAGCACGAGCCCTTCGCGCGCCGCGGTCTCGTAGGCGATCAGCCCCAGGTCGGCGGTGGCGTAGCTCTGGTAGACGTCGACGCCGTGCTCGGCGAACCACTGGCGCAGGCTGGGCGGCAGCGCCTCGCCGCTCACGAGGCCCTTGGTCAGGCTGGAGATGTCGGCGCCGGCCTCGGCGGCTTTCTCCACCAGGATGCGCAGGAAACTGGGGGTGCCGGCGTAGGCGGTGGTGCGCAACTCGGCGATGGCCTGCAATTGCTGCTCGGTCTGGCCGGTGCCGGCGGGGAACACCGTGCAGCCGACCGCGTGCGCGCCCGTCTCCATGATGAAGGCGCCGGGCGTCATGTGGTAGCTGAAGGCGTTGTGCACCAGGTCGCCGGCGCGGAAGCCAGCCGCGTACATCGCGCGCGCCGTGCGCCAGTAGTCGCGCACCGCGCCATCGGGCTCGTAGATCGGGCCGGGCGAGGCGAACACGCGCGGCATGGCCGGACCGCGCACCACGGCAGCGAAGCCGCCGAACGGGTCCAGCGCGCGCCGCGCCTTCTGCCGGTCCAGCAGCTCGTGCTTGCGCGTGACAGGCAGGCGCGCCAGCGCGGCGCGCGAACCGACCGCAGCGGCATCGACGCCGCGCAGGATTTCGCCCATGGCCGTCGAGTGCTGCTGCGCATGCGCCACCTGCGCTGGCAGGGCAGCCATCAGCTGCCTCTCGCGCAGAGCCGGCTCGCGGGTCTCGAGGGTGTCGTAAAAATCGTTCATAACCGTATCCATGTCAGCAAGGTGGGCGGCCGCAAGCTATTGACGGCGGGCGAAGCGGGACTTGTTCCTGTTCACGCGGGCCCGCGACACCGGCCTGGCCGGGCCGCCGGGCGCGACGCTCCGGGCAAGGGCGGGCGATGTCCGAGGAGGCGTCGCCAGCGACGCGCCGACGGGAGGTCACGCCAGCCAGCGCTTGCGGCGCTTGTAGCTTTTGACGTCGCGGAAACTCTTGCGCTCCCCTCCGCCGACGCCGAGGTAGAACTCCTTGACGTCCTCGTTGTTGGCCAGGTCGCTGGCCGCGCCGTCCATGACCACGCGGCCGCTTTCCATGATGTAGCCATAGTCGGCGTACCTGAGCGCCATGTTGGTGTTCTGCTCGGCCAGCAGGAAGGTCACCTTCTCCCGGGTGTTCAGGTCCTTCACGATGTTGAACACTTCCTCGACGATCTGCGGCGCGAGGCCCATGGAGGGTTCGTCCAGCAGCACCATGCTCGGGTTGGCCATGAGCGCGCGGCCGATGGCGCACATCTGCTGCTCACCGCCCGAGGTGTAGGCCGCCTGCGAGGCGCGGCGTGTCTTGAGCCGGGGGAAATAGGCGTAGACCTTCTCCAGGTTGCGGGCGATCTCGGCCTTGTCGCGGCGGGTGTAGCTGCCGGTGAGCAGGTTTTCCTCGATCGTCAGGTGGGCAAAGCAGTGGCGCCCTTCCATCACCTGCACCACGCCGCGCTGCACCAGGTCCGCGGGCGAGAGGTTTTCGATGCGTTCGCCGCGCAACTCGATGCTGCCCTTGGTCACGCTGCCACGCTCGCCCTTGAGCAGGTTGGAGACGGCCCGCAGCGTGGTGGTCTTGCCCGCCCCGTTGCCGCCGAGGATGGCCACGATGCCGCCTTCAGGCACCTGCAGCGACACGCCCTTGAGCACCAGGATCACGTGGTTGTAGATGACCTCGATGCCGTTGACGTTGAGAACGATATTTTGGGGTTCCATGACTTTGCCTTCTCGCCAAATGAAAGCCCCGGGCACCGGCGCTTTCATTTGGTGGCTCACAAGAGCCACCTTCCAAGAACACCGCGGAGCCGGCTTTGCCGGGCCGCTGGTGTTGCCCCCTGCAAGGGGGGAAGCGGCCACACGCAATGGGCAAGCCGGGGGGGTGCCTAGCTCTCGCAGTCGGCCGGGGTCCGCGGCGTCAGCTTCTTGTCGGCCGCGTACTTGGCCGCCGTGGCCTTGACCAAGGGCTTGAGGATCTGCTCGTCGGCCTGCAGCCAGTCGGAGCTGAAGTTCCATTTCTTGCCGTCCCAGGTGTGCACGCGCGCCCAGTTGGAGCCCATGTGGTCGACACAGGACGTGCTGACCGGACGCATCACGCCGGCGAAGCCGAGCGCGTCGAGCTTCTTCTGGTCGAGTGCCAGGTTTTCGTAGCCCCAGCGCGCCTGCTCGCCGCTGACCCACTTGCCTTTGCCGAAGCGTTCCTGGGCCCGCCGGACGCCCTCGACCGCCAGCATGGCGCTGAGGGCGCCGCGCATGTACAGCACCTGACCCACTTCTTCCTTGGGGCCCGAACCCTGGCCCTTGGCGTGCACTTCCTTGAGGATGTCCTGCACCACCTTCGATTGCGGCTCGGCGCCGTGCTGCATGGTCACGGCGTTGTAGCCTTTGGCGCCCTCGCCGACGTCCTTGACGTCGGGCTCGGCGCCCGACCACCACACGCCGTACATCTTGTCGCGCGGGTAGCCCGTGGCCTGGGCCTCCTTCAGCGCCGTGGAGTTCATCACGCCCCAGCCCCACAGCAGGGTGTAGTCGGGACGCGACTGGCGCACCTGCAGCCAGGTGGCTTTCTGATCGACGCCGGGCGCCGTGACGGGCAGCAGCTGCAGGTCGAAGCCCAGCATCTTGCTGCGTTCCTGCAGCAAGGGGATCGGCTCCTTGCCATACGGGCTGTCGTGATAGACCAGGGCGATTTTCTTGCCCTTGAGCTTGGCCAGACCGCCTTCGCGCTTGCCGATGGCCTGCACCAGCGCGTCAGCCGCGAGCCAGTAGGTGCCGACCAGCGGGAAGTTCCACTTGAACACCAGGCCGTCCTGGCTTTCGCTGCGGCCATAGCCGGCGGTGATCAGCGGAATCTTGTCGGCTGGGGCTTTTTCCGTGAGCGCGAACGTGATGCCGGTGGACAGCGGCTGGAACACCGTGGCGCCCCCGTGCTTGCCTTTCAGTCGCTCGTAGCACTCCACGCCGCGAGCCGTGTCGTAGCCGGTTTCGCATTCTTCGAACACGATCTTGACGCCGTTGATGCCGCCACGTGCATTGATCAGCTTGAAGTAGTCGGCGTACCCGTTGGCCCACGGCACGCCGTTGGGCGCGTAGGGTCCGGTGCGGTAGGGCAGTCCGGGGAAGAACTGCTCCTTGGCCTGCGCAAAGGCCGCCGGGGTGCTCAGCGCGCCGGACAGACCGGCGGCCACGACGGAGGCGGCGAGGACGAGTTGACGAAGCTTCATGATTTGTCTCCTATGAAAAGGTGAAGCACTGGGGAACCGGAAGAATGACGCGAATTTGCGGAAATGGACACGTTCGGGCCCGCATGCCCTCAATGGGGAAAGGGCCACAGGCGCAGCTTCTGCTTGCCGATGGACCACAGCTTCGCCAGACCGTGTGGCTCCACGATCAGGAACCAGACGATCAGGGCGCCGAAGATCATCAACTCCGCGTGCGAGATGCCCGCGGTGGAAATTTCCAGTCCGATGGCGCCGCCAAGCAGGGGCAGCAGCTGGTTCAGCGCGATCGGCAGCACCACGATGAACGCCGCGCCGAAGAAGCTGCCCATGATCGAGCCCATGCCGCCGATGATCACCATGAACAGCATGCGGAAGGACTGGTCGACCGAGAAGGCCGCCGGCTCCCAGGCGCCCAGGTAGATGAACCCCCACAACGCCCCGGCGATGCCCACGATGAACGAGCTCACGGCGAAGGCGCTGAGCTTGGCGTACATCGGGCGGATGCCGATCACCGCCGCCGCCACGTCCATGTCGCGGATGGCCATCCATTCCCGCCCGATCGCGCCGCGCACCAGGTTCTTGGCCAGCAGCGCCACGACCACCAGAATGCCCAGGCACAGCAGGTACTTGGACAGCGGACTGTCCACCGACAGGCCGAACACCTGGAGGTTGGACACGGACACCGAGCCCGAGGGCGAGTCGTTGGTGAACCACTTGATGCGCAGGAACATCCAGTCGGCGAAGAATTGGGCCGCCAGGGTCGCCACCGCCAGATACAGCCCCTTGACCCGCAGGCTCGGCAGACCGAACAGGATGCCGAAGAACGTGGCGCACAAACCGCCCAGGATCAGCGCCGGAATCAGCGGCATGCCGGGGATGCGGACAAAGAAGTTGTAGGCGCCGTAGGCCCCCACGGCCATGAAGGCGCCGGAACCCAGCGAGATCTGGCCGCAGTACCCGACCAGGATGTTCACGCCGATCGCCGCGAGCGAGAAGATCAGGAACGGGATCAGGATGGCACGGAACAGGTAGTCGCTGGCGAACACCGGCACGACCAGGAAGGCGAAGGCCAGGATCAGGGCGATGGCGGCGCGGTCCTGCAGGATCGGGAAGATC
>JAEWVY010000041.1 GCA_023396625.1 Pseudomonadota bacterium
CCGTACGCCGACCTGGTGTGGTGCGAAACCGGCACGCCGGACCTCGGCTTCGCGCGCGAATTCGCGCAGGCCGTGCTCGCCAAGAACCCGGGCAAGCTGCTGTCGTACAACTGCTCGCCGTCGTTCAACTGGAAGCGCAATCTCGACGACAAGACCATCGCGAAGTTCCAGGACGAACAGGCGGCGCTGGGGTACAAGTACCAGTTCATCACGCTGGCGGGCATTCACATCAACTGGTTCAACACCTTCAACTTCGCCCACGCCTATGCACGGGGTGAAGGGATGAAGCACTACGTGGACATGGTGCAGGAACCCGAATTCGCCGCACGCGAAAAAGGCTACAGCTTCGTCTCGCATCAGCAGGAGGTGGGTGCCGGCTATTTCGACGATGTGACGACCGTGATCCAGGGCGGCTCCTCCAGCGTGAAGGCGCTGACCGGTTCGACCGAAGAAGAGCAGTTCCACTGAAACGACTTCTGCCCCTGCTGATTGGCGGGGGACAAGCGAGAAGCCCGGGCGATCCCCGGGCTTTTTTTCGGTCTCTTGGGGCTTGTCGCGGTATCTGACGGCTTGCCGCCGCAAGACGCGGGACCTGCGCCACACGTGGGCCTCATGGCATCGCCAGGCGGGAGCGTCTTGCGATGAGCTCAAGAAATTGGGCGGCTGGAAGTCTCGGGAAATGGTGGACCGCTATGCGAAGTACGCGACCGAGCGTCTGGCCGTAGCTGCCACGCGGGTCGAGGGCGTGAGTGCTGAAAATGTGGGCGATGTCGTCACGTTTTCGCCACGTTCGCCAATGAAAAAGGACCTAGCCTCGCGGCTAGGTCCTTGATTCAAGTGGTGGGCCCTGAGTGACTCGAACACTCGACCTACGGATTAAGAGTCCGCTGCTCTACCAACTGAGCTAAGAGCCCACTTCTAAAAACGGTGGTGGAGAGGAGGAGGATCGAACTCCCGACCTTCGCATTGCGAACGCGACGCTCTCCCAGCTGAGCTACCCCCCCGTCCAAGAGCTGGAATTGTAGCAAAGATTTTTGGCCCGCCCGGCGGGTTCAGGCCATGCCATTGCGCCTGGCGAGTTCCACGAACAGGCCCGCGTGGTCGAGGTCGGCCAGGCCATCGCGGACCGCGTGGGCGTAGAGCTGCTCGAACAGCGTGGTGACCGGCGCGTCGAAGCCCAGCTCTTTTGCCGTGTCCATGGCGTTGCGCATGTCCTTCAATTGCACCGCCATGCGGGCGCGCGGCGCGAAGTCGCGCTCCACCATGCGCTGGCCGTGCAGTTGCAGGACACGGCTTTCGGCAAACCCGCCGGAAATGGCCTCCCGGACTTTTGCCATGTCCGCCCCGCCTTTGGCGCAAAGCAGCAGGGCTTCGGCGACCGCGCCAATGGTGATGCCCACGATCATCTGGTTGGCGATCTTGGCCAGTTGCCCCGCGCCGTGGGGGCCGACGTGGGTGGGGCGGCCCAGCACGCGCAGCACCGGTTGGGCGCGCTCGAAATCCGGTGCCAGCCCACCCGCCATGATGGCGAGCGAGCCGGCCTCGGCGCCGACGGTGCCGCCGGAAACCGGGGCATCCAGGTGCGAGAGCCCCATCGACGCCAGCCGGGCCGCGTGGTCGCGGGCCTCGCGCGGCTTGATGGACGACATGTCCACCACCAGCGCGCCAGGGCGCATGGCGGCCGCGGCGCCTTGCGCGAAAAGCACGTCTGCGACCACGGCGCCGTTTTCCAGCAGGCAGATGACGATGTCGGCGTGGCGTGCCGCGTCGGCCGGGTCGGCATGGACCCGGGCCCCCGCTGGGGCGAGGCGCTCGGCCTTTGCGCGCGTGCGGTTCCAGGCGTGCACCGTGTGCCCCGCCTCGCACAGCCGGCGCGCCATCGGGTAGCCCATCATGCCGATGCCGAGAACGCAGATCTCCATGAATACTCCTGAATGTATAGCTGAAAATGACCAGCGGACGCTGGGATAAGCCCAAATAACTTCAAAACTTCAAGTGTGACAAGATCGAGGCACCACGACTGGAGAGAACGATGCCCCGCCTGGATCCCGAATGGCTCGACCGCATGTACAACAACCGCGCCCTGGTGCCCGACCACGCGGCCCATTTTGCCCGCTGGGCCAAGGACTCCGCCGCGGCGCGAAAGCGGCTGCCCTGCCTGCTGGACCAGGCCTATGGCGACGCGCCAGGCGAGATGCTGGACATCTTCCCGGCCTCGGGCGCCGCGCCTGGGGGGGCGCCGGTGCTGGTGTTCATCCACGGCGGCTACTGGCGCGCCCTGGACAAGGCGGACCATTCCTTCGTCGCGCCCGCTTTCGCGCGCTCGGGCGCTTGCGTCGTGGTTCCCAACTACGCCCTGTGCCCCGCGGTCACCATTGCGGACATCACGCTGCAGATGGTGAAGGCGCTGGCGTGGACGTATCGGCACATCGCCGCCCATGGCGGTGACCCGGCGCGCATCACCGTCGCCGGCCACTCGGCCGGCGGGCAGCTCGCGGCCATGTTGCTGACCTGCGTCTGGGAGGCGGTGGACAAGGGCTTGCCGAAGCGGCTGGTGAACAACGCGCTGTCGATCTCCGGGGTGTTCGACCTCGCGCCCTTGCGCCACACCCCCTTCCTCAGCCAGGATCTGCGGCTGACGCCGGCGCAGATCCGCAAGGCCAGCCCCTCCCGGCTGCCCGCGCCGCAGGTGGCGCGTGGGCGGGGGCAGCTCTACACCGTGGCCGGTGGCGATGAAAGCGCGGAATTCCTGCGCCAGAACCGGCTCATCCGCGACGCCTGGGGCGCGAAGGCGGTGCCGGTGTGCGAAGTGCTGCCGGGGCGCAACCACTTCAGCGCGCTGGAGGCGCTGGTCGAGCCGAGGCACCGGCTTCACGCGCTGGGGAGGGAACTTCTGGGCCTGTCCCCGCTGAGGCCTTGAGCTGCGTCGCGGCGCAAACCGCGCTCACATCAGCAGGTGTTCGCCGGCGTTGTCGCCCCCCAGAATGACGTAGTTGACCCGGCGGATGTCCATGAGCCGCGTGCCGCCCGCGTAGCTGATGGAGCTCTGGATGTCCTGCTCCATCTCGATCAGCGTGTCGGCCAGCCGGCCCTTGATCGGTTCGAGGATGCGTTTGCCCTCGACGTGCCGGTATTCGCCCTTGTTGAAGTCGCTGGCCGAGCCGTAGTACTCCTTGTAGAGCTGGCCATCGACCTCGACGGTCTGGCCCGGGCTTTCCTCGTGGCCGGCGAACAGCGAGCCGATCATGACCATGGTCGCGCCGAAGCGGATGGACTTGGCGATGTCCCCGTGGCTGCGGATGCCGCCGTCGGCGATGATCGGCTTGGTGGCCACGCGGGCGCACCACTTCAGGGCCGACAGCTGCCAGCCGCCCGTGCCGAACCCGGTTTTCAGCTTGGTGATGCAGACCTTGCCAGGGCCGACACCGACCTTGGTGGCGTCCGCGCCCCAGTTCTCCAGGTCGATCACCGCCTCGGGCGTGGCCACGTTGCCCGCGATGACGAAGGACGAAGGCAGCTTCTCCTTCAGGTAGGCGATCATCTTGCGCACGCTGTCGGCGTGGCCATGCGCGATGTCGATGGTGATGTACTCGGGGGCCAGGCCCTCGGCCAGCATGCGGTCCACGGCGGCGTAGTCGGGCGCCTTGACCCCCAGGGAAATCGAGGCGAACACACCCTGGGCCTGCATGGCGCGCACGAAGGCCACGTTGTCCAGGTCGAACCGGTGCATCACGTAGAAATAGCCATTTTTCGCCAGCCAGATGCAGATGCCTTCGTCCACCACCGTTTTCATGTTGGCCGGCACCACCGGAAGGCGGAACTGGCGACCGCCGAGCGCCACGCCGGCGTCGCATTCGGAACGGCTGTCCACGCGGCACTTGCGCGGCAGCAGCAGGATGTTGTCGTAGTCGAAAATTTCCATTTGAAAAACCAAGCTCCGGAAGACTGTTGTCGAACAGGTGAGCGCTTGGCCTGAGCCCGGTTTTGCGCCGGGGCGGCACGGCCCCGGGCACAAAAAACCGGGCGCAAGAAACTTGGGCCCGGTGATTGATTCTACTCGGTTGCCGCCACGGCCTTGCAGCGTGACTCGGCCACCGCCAGCGTTCGCCCACGGGCGTCCTGCACCCAGCCGACCACGCGCAGGCGCTCGGGCCGGGCCCCCTCCGGAATGTTCAGCACGCGCATCTCCTTGAGCGGAACGCGCCCGGGGCGCGTGGCGGCGGCCGATGCGTCCCAGGTCTGCGTGTGGACATTGCGGACCAGATTTCTTTCCACCGGGCTGCCTTCCGTGCCTGGAGGCAGCGTTTCCACCAGGGCCAGCACGGCCGTGAACGGCGGCATGCCGCCGGCGGGCGGGAGGTAGGTGACGGAGGCTCCGACGTACCCTCCCAGGGGCAGGCCATGCGCCACGCGCAGGCGCTGGCGGCGCGCCGGCGCGGCGGGGGTCGTCTGGGCGGCCGACGCGGTGGGGTGCGCGTGGCCCAGGCTGGCCAGGCGTTCCAGGCCTTCGCGGCGCGCGACGGCCGACAAGGGCGCCTCTTCCCCCAGCTGGCCCGGCACCACCCAGTCCAGCGCCACCGTGCCCGGGCGGGCGACGGGGCTGTCCGCCGC
>JAEWVY010000055.1 GCA_023396625.1 Pseudomonadota bacterium
GTTTTGGCCCGATACACCCCCCGCGAACCGCAACGGGAGCGCCCAGGCGTGCTGTCAGGCCGGCATGGCCTCTGGGTTACTGTCCGTCGCGGTCGAGAAATTCACCGCCCGCCCCGGCACGATGGTCGAAATGGCATGCTTGTAGACCATTTGGGTCACCGTGTTGCGCAACAAAACGACATATTGATCGAACGATTCGATCTGACCCTGAAGTTTGATGCCATTGACGAGGTAAATCGACACCGGAACATGTTCCCGGCGCAGCGTGTTGAGGAAGGGGTCTTGCAAGAGTTGCCCTTTGTTGCTCACGATATTCTCCGTGTTCAGAAGTTGTAGTGGTGCGAACCTTACCACATGGGGTACCCCATCCGGCTATTTGCTCGCCGCAAGACCCTTGTGGCGGACGGAAAAACGATGCCTCCCAGGCGTTTATTTCTCGTTTCGATCCACAAAAGGATTGATCGACGACTTCATTTCGATGCGCAATGGCGTTCCCACCAGATCGAAAGCCTTGCGAAAGCGACTTTCCAGGAATCGCTTGTAGGCCTCAGTCACGTGCTCCAGCGAGTTGCCATGCACCACGATGACCGGTGGGTTCATGCCGCCCTGATGGGCGTAGCGTAGCTTGGGACGGAACATCCCGGCCCGCTGGGGAGACTGGAATTGCACCGCCTCAAGCAACAGCCGGGTCAGTACGGGTGTGGGCATTTTCCTTGTTGCAGCCTTGTGCGCCTGGACAATCGAAGTCCACAGCGGCCCCAAGCCCTGGCGTTTGCGTGCCGAGATGAAGTGCAGATTTGCGAACTTCAGGAAAGCAAGCCTGTTCTCGATCGAGCGCCGCAGCAAACTCCGTTGGTACTCGTCGATTGCGTCCCATTTGTTGACCGCCAGCACGACAGCCCGCCCACTTTCGAGAACATAGCCCGCAATATGCGCATCCTGATCCGTCACACCCTGCGTCGCGTCGAGCAGGAGCAAAACCACGTCGGCTGACTCGATCGCCTGCAAAGTCTTCACCACCGAAAACTTCTCGATGGCCTCGAATACCCTGCCCTTGCGCCGCAGCCCCGCGGTATCAATCAGCTCAAACCGCTGCCCCGCCTTTTCAAAAGGCACCGAGATGGCATCCCTCGTCGTGCCAGGCAAGTCAAAGGCAATCAGCCGCTCTTCCCCAAGCCACGTGTTGATCAGCGTGGATTTACCGACGTTGGGCCGCCCCGCCACGGCCAGGCGGACGACATCGGTGTCGCGCGGCGTGTCTTCGTCCTCAGCGCCATGATGATCGAGTTTCCGCAGGGCCGATTCAACCAAGCCTCGAATACCTTGTCCATGCGCCGCGGACACGGCCACAACTTCGCCCAGACCCAGCTCAAAGAATTCCGACAGTTGGACACCCTCGTGCATGCCTTCGGCTTTGTTCGCCGTCAGAATGCATGGCTTGCCGAGTTTGCGCAGGTAGCGGGCAATTTCATGATCTTGCGCCGTCACACCGGCCCGGGCGTCCACCACGAACAGCACGACATCCGCTTCGGCAACGGCTTGGCGCGTCTGTTTCGCCATTTCCTGATAGATCCCGGTCGCGGCATCGGGCTCGAATCCCCCCGTGTCGATCACAATGAACGCCTGGCTGCCCAAACGGGCATTGCCATAGTGCCGGTCCCGGGTCAGCCCGGAAAAATCGGCCACGATGGCGTCCCTGGACTTGGTCAGCCGATTGAAAAGTGTCGACTTTCCGACATTGGGTCGCCCCACGAGGGCCAGAACTGGCTTCACTTCAACGAACTCGAGCCGCTATTGAGGCCTGAAGCCAAACACACCACCGTTGCGCGTCACGACAACCAGTGTCTCGGCGGCCAGGACCGGCGCCGCGGCAATGGCCGAGCCGTCGGTGCTCAAACGGTTGAGCGGGCTGCCATCCTCAACCGACAGCATGTGAACCAAGCCTGCGCCATCGCCCACCACGACCGAGCGGCCAGCCACGACGGGCGCCGTCAACCCGCGATACCGCAGCCGATCGCTAGACCAGCGCCGCTCTCCACTGGCGCGACTCCAGGCGACCACGGTCCCGTCTGCTTCCGATCCAAACAGCATCGTCATGTTCCCCGCCACGCCCACCGAGCCGCTGGCCGGCTGAGTCCACTGCACAGTCCCTCGGCGAGTGTCGACACAACCCACACTGGTCTGAAAAGCGCGAGCGCACACGACACTGCCCTGCCTGCTGACCTGACTGACCAGATCAACCAACCGTTCCACATCGTTGATGCCCCGCGGAGTGGCCAGCGGCGCTTCCCAACGCTCACTCCCAGTCAGCGGATTGAAGCCCACAAGCCGCCCGGACACCCCCGCCACCAACGTATCCTCCACAGGCAAAAGCACCCCGGATTGCCGCAGCACCAGGGATTCCCCGGGGCGGGAACGTGTCCACAAGCGGTGTCCTGTCGCCGCGTCGAACGCCATCACGGAACGATCTCCCGCAAGCACGAAGACTCGCGCGCCGGCGACCAAGGGCGCGGTATATACCTGCGCCCCCAGTTTCTGCCGCCATACCTCGCGCCCACGGTCAAACACAACCAACCGATTCGAACGGGTCACCACCGCCGCCATCTGGCCGTCGCTGCCCACACCAGCGCTCAGTGCCTCACCGGCATTGCCACGCCAAATTTCACGCCCTGACTCGGGGTCGAGGGCCAAGACCACGCCGTCACTGCCAGCGATCATGACCCGACGGTCGTTCACGCGAACATCCAGCGGGAAATCCACCCCCCCCAGTTTGGCACTCCACACCTGCCGTACACCAATCAACGCCGCGTTTGGCGGCAACTCGGCCGGCTTCGGCTTTTCCGGCCCACTGGCACACCCGATCAGCACCGACGACAGCCCGACAAGAAATGGGCGTCTGAAAACAAGATTTCTCACGCGCACCCTCACTTCACTGACCCTGCGGGCGCCCCGGCGTGATCGACCGCCGATGCGTCCACACCAAGTGCTGCAAGCTTCACTTCCACGAGCCGACGGTATCCATTCTCTGCCTCGAGCAAAGAGTAAGCTTTTTTGTATTCGGCAATCGCTTCTGCCCCCTTCCCTTGCAACGAGAGAATATCTCCCCGTCGATCGGCCACCAGCGACTGGAACTCCTTCGGAAATTCACCCGCAAGTTGCCCCAAAGCTTCATCGTAGGCCTTCTGGCTCACCAGCACGCCCGCGAGCCGTAGCCGTGCGATAGCTGCGTAGGCATCACCAGGCGCTTTTTCCACGACCCACGACAGTGCGTCCCTCGATGCATCGATCTTGTCTTTTTCAAAGAACACTTTCGCCGCAAGCAGGGCCGCCTGCCTTGCGTAAATCGTCGAACCGAACTTGTCCTTCATGTCACCAAAGGCCCGCTCAAGACGTGCCACGTCACCCTGCGTAACCGCTCGATCGACTTCGTCGAACAGTGCCGCCGACTGCATGGCCTGGTTGCGTTGCCAGTACTGATAGCCGTTCCACGCAGCATAGGCGCCCAGAACCGCAATGAGAACCCAGGTGATCAAGTCACCGTAGGACTTCCAGAAGTGCTTGAGCTGGTCAAGCTGTTCCTGTTCTTCAAGATCGAGATGTTGTGCCATGACGCTGCGGATGTTATGCGTGCGATTGTAGGGTGTGGGCCCAGCTCGAAAGCTCGTCCAGTGAACGCAAGGTCTGCGCCCCGTCCTCACGCAGAGGCTTGACAGAGACGGCACCGTTCGCAAGCTCATCTGCTCCGAAAACAAGCGCAAAACGGGCTTTGCTGGCGTCGGCCTTCTTGAACTGAGCCTTCATGCTGCCGTGGCTCTCACCGCCCGCTGCATGCATCTGGACAGAAACGCCCGCTGCTCGCAGGGCCTGCAGCGTCTTCAGCACCAAGGGCCAGGCACTGGCATCCGGGACCACGGCATACACATCGGGCGCGGGCACAGACGGCCCGAGTCCATGCTCTCGAACCAGCTCAAGTACCCGCTCCACACCCAGGGCCCAGCCCACCGCAGGTGCCGATTTCCCACCAATTTGCTCAATCAGTCCGTCGTATCGCCCACCGCCGCATATGGTGCCCTGCGTTCCCAGGCTCTCCGTCACGAACTCGAAAACCGTGAGGTTGTAATAGTCCATGCCGCGTACAAGCCGTGGATTGATGGTGTAGCTCACGCCGCAGGCCTCGAGCATACGGGTCACCGCGTCAAAGTGGGCCCGGGACAGATCTCCGAGAAAATCCATCAGACGCGGTGCCGTCGCGACCACCTCCTGCAGAACAGGGTTCTTCGTATCAAGAATCCGCAGGGGGTTGGTGTACAAGCGGCGACGCGCCTCCTCATCCAGCATTTCGGCGTGGCGCTCCAGGTGAGCGATCAGTGCGGCTCGATGGGCCAGACGTTCGTCCGGCTGGCCAAGGGAATTCAATTCCAAGCGCACATCCCTGAGCCCCAGCTCCTTCCAGAGTGCGTCAGCCAACACGATGAGCTCGGCATCGATTTCCGGCCCCTTAAATCCCAGCGCCTCGGCCCCGATCTGGTGAAATTGACGGTAGCGACCCCGTTGCGGCCGTTCGTGCCTGAACATCGGCCCCATGTAATAGAGGCGCCGGCCCCCTTCATAAAGCATGGAATGCTCCACAACGGCGCGAACCACGCCGGCGGTGCACTCGGGACGCAATGTCAACTCCTCGCCATTGAGATGGTCGACGAAGGAGTACATCTCCTTTTCAACGATATCAGTGACCTCACCCAGGCTACGCACAAACAGTCCCGTGGGTTCCACGATGGGGGTGCGAATATTCTTGTAGGCGTGGCGAGACATCAGCGCGCGCACCTTGTCTTCGACCCACTCCCACATGGCCGAATCCGGCGGCAGAATGTCGTTCATGCCTTTGACGGCGGTAAGCTTTCTTTCTGTAGTGGGCCCCATTTTTTTGGAATTTTCCATGCTCAGTCCGTCCGAGCAGTCTTGGCTGCACCGAAGCGGTTCTCTATGTAACTTGAGACCAGTTCTTGAAACTCTTGCGCGATTCGGTCCCCTCGCAGGGTCTGGCGTCTTTCGCCGTCGATGAACACAGGTGCCGCAGGTGCCTCACCCGTGCCAGGCAGACTGATGCCAATATCCGCATGCTTGCTTTCGCCGGGGCCATTCACAATGCAGCCCATCACGGCGACCTTGAGTTTTTCCACTCCGGGATAGCGGGTACGCCAGACCGGCATCTGCGACCGAAGAAAATCGTCGATCTGCTTGGCCAATTCCTGAAAAGTACTGCTGGTGGTTCGCCCACACCCAGGACAGGCGGTCACACGGGGAGTAAAGCTCCGCATACCCAACGCCTGCAGGATTTCGGACGCCACCACGACCTCCTGGGTACGGACCTCCCCTGGCTGGGGTGTCAGGGAGACACGAATCGTGTCGCCAATGCCTTCCTGCAACAAGATGGAAAGGGCCGCGGCCGACGCCACCGTGCCGCGGCTGCCCATGCCCGCCTCGGTCAGCCCGAGATGGAGTGCGTAGTCACAACGGCGCGCCAGCTCGCGATACACTGAAATCAGGTCCTGCACCCCGCTGACCTTGCAGGACAACACGATCTGCCGCCCGTCCAGGCCCATCTGCTCTGCCTGTTTCGCCGAACCGATGGCTGAACTGATCAGCGCTTCGTACATGACCTGGCGCGCGTCCCAGGGCTGGCTGCGGTGGCTGTTCTCGTCCATGAGATTCGCCAGGAGCTCCTGATCGAGGCTCCCCCAGTTCACGCCGATACGCACCGGTTTGTCCCAACGCATCGCGGCTTCGATCATCTGGCCGAATTGCACGTCGCGCTTGGCACCCTTGCCCACATTCCCGGGATTGATCCGGTACTTGGACAAGGCGCGGGCACATGCCGGATAGTCAGTCAAAAGGCGATGCCCGTTGTAGTGGAAATCACCAATCAGGGGCACGTCGACTCCCATGCGGTCGAGTTGTTCGCGCACGTGGGGCACGGCCTCGGCGGCTTCAGGGGTATTGACCGTGAGCCGGACCAATTCCGAACCCGCCAGAGCCAGTTCCTTGACCTGGATCGCAGTGCCAATCACGTCCACCGTGTCCGTATTGGTCATCGATTGAATGCGAACCGGCGCGTCACCTCCCACCGTCACGACGCGCGCATCCCACACGACACGTGCCTGCCTGGAACGGCGCGGATGCGGCTGGGCTATTTCGGTGGGCTGAAAGGCAGCAACGGTCATTTCACTTCGAAGCGGGCAATGTTGTTCCTGGCCTGCGCCATGAGATCAATGGCCTGTCCCCTGACTTCCACCGAAGTCACGTCAGCCCGTCCCACCAGCACTGAAAGCGGGGGATTCCCAGAAACATGGGCCGACTCGCCGGTGGCGAGCAGCTTGCGAAACACCACGGCACCGCGGCTGTCGGTCACCTCGACCCATGACTCGGCGGAGGTTTTGAACACCAACAAATCCGCTGGTTGCGGCGTCTGCGCTGCGCTCGCGGCGAGCGCATTTCCCGGTACCACCGGGACCGCCACTGCCGCCTGCGTGCCAACCGGTTCCGCGACGCCTGACGCTGGTACGGCTTGCGGCGATGTCACGAATCGGCCTGCCGACTCAAGCGCAGCGCCCGTGGCGGGAAGTGAGGCCACGAGCCCAACCCCATTCGGGGTTTCCCGGATTTCCCCCTGTTTCTCCTGAGTGAGAGGCGCTGCCGCGGACACCACGGTTCCCTCTTCTCGCAGGGGCATCCATTGCGCGAGCACACGTTCCACCGTCGGCCACAGCATCAACCCCAGCGCACCCGCCACCAGCACCGCCACCGCCAGCATCAGGAGGCGGGAGCCTGGCTGCCACCCCCCCGCCAGGCCCAGATTGGCGCCACCCACCCGTCGAAAGGGTTCATTGAGTCCAGTCTCCACCGTCATCGTGGCCGCGGGGGCGGCGGGAAGTCGGCTCAGCACGGGCGCAGGATCGATCTTCAGCACCCGGCAGACACTGCCTGCCAGCGCACGGATGAACACGGCATCGGGCAACTCGTCCCAACGCTCTGCTTCCAGCGCCTCCAACCGCCGGACGGGCACCTTCAACGCGACCGCCAAGGCGGCCACGTGCATGCCTGCCGCTTCCCGGGCCGACCGGAGCATGGTCCCCGCACCCGGAGCCATGTCCGGCGCTGCGTCGGAAGGAGAGATGTTCAATTCACTCATCGAACGCTCCACGTTCGTAGTTCACAGCTTCCTTCGACTGGGGAAACCGACGCTTCAACTGATCTCCGAGCTGTCGCATCGCAGCTGTGTTGTTCATGCGCCGCTCCACCCGTATGCCCAGCCACAATGACTCGGCATTGGCCTGCTCGGAGTTGTTCAACCGGCGGATATAGAACTGAGCCCGCTTGAAGTCGCCGCGCAGATACAACAGCTGCGCCAGATTGAAACCCGTGACCGGATTGGCTGCATCGAGCTCATAGGAACGCGCCAGGCTGCGCTCCGCCTGTTCGCGCTGTCCAGCCCGGGCTTCACACAGTCCCTGCGCCAGGAACGTCTTGGCCTTGTCGAGGTAGATGGGGTTTTCCAGTGCCTGGGCAAACACCTGCAGCGCCTCGGGATAGCGCTGCGCCTGGCAAAGATACCAGCCGTAATTGTGCAGCGCGCCAGCATCCCTGGCGTTCAACGAAATCGCCCGCCGGAAACTTTCCTCGGCCAGTTGGGGCGCGTTCATTCGCATGTACACCAACCCTCGCAGGTTGTAGGCCTCGGCGAAGGAAGGATCGATCGCCAGCACCTGCTTGAGCTCATCCAGAGCCACCGTGGTCTGCCCCTGTTCGAAGTAGCCCACAGCAAGCGCTAGCCGCAGCCGTGCCCGCCGGCGCGTCTCCGGCTCGTCGGACTCCGTCAGCAGTTCGGGGTTGGACGCACTCGAAATGGCGCCCCCTGCCGCACCCTGGGCCGCGCATCCGGCCAGACCCGCGCAGAGCCAGACCCCGCCCCCGAGTACAGCCCACAGTACACCGGTTCGAACCCCTCTCGCAAACATGCCGATGGTCACCGCGTCACTCCCAAAATATCCACCGCGTGTACCGCAGCGGGATGCAATGCCAGGGTTCTCTGGCGAACGACACGCTCGCCCACGCGCGTGCGGTCACGGACATCGCCAGCCAGCTGCCCGCAGGCGGCATCGATGTCGTCGCCGCGCGTCTTCCGCACGGTCGTGACCAGACCCGCGTCATTGAGCACCCGTGCAAACGCCTGCACAGCCGCCTGGGAAGATCGCAGCAGGCCGGAAGCAGGGAACGGATTGAATGGGATGAGATTGAACTTGCACCGAAGACCCTGGCCTTGGTCATGCGCCTGCACAAGCTCGATCAGTTGCCGGGCATGCTCGGGCTGGTCATTGACACCGTCGAGCATGCAATATTCGAAAGTGATGAAATCGCGCGGCGCATGCGCAAGATAGCGACTGCAAGCCGCCAACAAGTCATGCAGGGGGTATTTCCGATTCAAAGGCACCAACCTGTCGCGCAACGCATCGTTGGGTGCGTGCAACGACACCGCCAGGGCCACGGGGCATTCGAGGGCCAGGCGATCCATCATGGGCACCACGCCGGAGGTGGACACCGTGACACGGCGCCGAGAAAGGCCGTACGCGTGGTCGTCAAGCATCACCCGCAAGGCCGGTACGAGCGCGCCGTAGTTTTGCAGGGGCTCCCCCATTCCCATCATCACCACATTGGTAATCACCCGCTCCGCACGGTGCAGATGCCCACGCAGAAAATGCTCGGCAAACCACAGCTGCGCCAGGATTTCGCCGGTGCTCAGATTGCGGCTGAACCCCTGATGCCCCGTCGCGCAAAAACGGCATCCCACGGCACATCCCGCCTGAGACGATACACACAGGGTGCCGCGATCGTCTTCGGGGATGAAGACCGCCTCGACGGCGTTGCCCTCCCCCACGTCAAACAGCCACTTGATCGTTCCATCGGTCGATTCATGCTGACGAACGACTTCGAGGCGCCTGATGCAGGCGTGCACCTTGAGCTTCTCACGCAGGGACTTCGCCAGATCGGTCATCTGGTCGAAGTCCGAGGCCCCTCGCTGGTGAATCCAGCGGAAAAGCTGCGTGGCCCGGAAGCGCTTTTCCCCCAGGCCATCACAAAACGCAGCCAACCCCTCCAGGTCGAGATCGAGCAGATTGGCTGGCATGGCTTTGGACCGCCTCGGCGGTCAGCGCGCGTAGACGTTCATGCCGGCGAAGAAGAAACCGATCTCCACCGCCGCCGTCTCGGGCGCATCGGACCCGTGCACGGCATTGGCATCGATGCTGTCGGCGAAATCAGCCCGGATCGTGCCCGGAGCGGCCTTTTTCGGATCGGTTGCCCCCATCAGATCCCGGTTCTTCAGAATCGCGCCCTCCCCTTCGAGCACCTGGATCATCACCGGGCCGGAAATCATGAAATCAACAAGGTCCTTGAAGAAGGGACGCTCTTTGTGCACCGCGTAAAACGCTTCCGCCTCGCGGCGCGAAAGATGCGCCATGCGCGCCGCCACCACCTTCAGGCCAGCAGCCTCGAAACGGGCATAAATCTGGCCGATGACGTTTTTGGCGACGGCATCAGGCTTGATGATGGAAAGGGTGCGTTCGATAGCCATTGTTGTGGTCTTCCTGAAAATGAAACTGGGAAACTTTCGCCTGGCAGGCAAAGTCTTGGATTTTAACCTGCGTGCGCCCACGCCAACCCGCGCCAGCCCAGGCAAGTCAAGAGGATATCCGCCCCGGCCAGAGCAATGCCGGCCTGACGGTCAACGCCCCCGGCCGCCACCACGCGCAGCCCGACGCCGCCCCATCCCCTGTTCCTGGGCGCGGCGCTGCCGTGCCAGGCTGTCCGCGCCGATGTACCCCAATGAGGTCTTGAGTGGGTCGGGTTGTGCGCCTCCGGTGTTCCCGCCTCCCGACTTGGCGCCGCGCGGCTTGCGCCGCTGGCCTCCGCCCGCGCCCGGGGGAAGGTTCTTGCGCCCGCCAGCGCTGGCGGGCCGCCGCTCCTCCTCCCCACCACGACCCCGCCGCTCCCGGCCCGCCGCCGGCCCACCGGCAGCCAGCGTCAGACCACGAATGTCCCGCTCATCGAGTTCGACCCATGCGCCGCGCTTGAGGCCGCGAGGCAGCACCATGGCCCCGTAGCGGATGCGGATCAACCGGCTCACCGCATGGCCCACCGCTTCCATCATGCGTCGAACCTCGCGGTTGCGCCCCTCGGAGATGGTCACGCGATACCAGCAGTTGGACCCTTCTCCCCCACCGTCTTCGATCGAACCGAACTGGGCCATGCCATCGTCGAGCCGGACACCTTCGAGCAGACGCTCCTTCTCCTCATTGCTCAAGGCGCCGAGCACCCGCACCGCATATTCGCGCTCGAGACCAAAACGAGGATGCATCAGCCGGTTGGCGAGTTCACCGGAATTGGTGAAAAGCAGCAGGCCTTCGGTATTCAAATCGAGCCGTCCAACGGCCTGCCACTTGCCCTGGTGCAATCGCGGCAGTTTTCGAAACACCGTCGGGCGGTTCTGGGGATCATCGTTCGTCACCACCTCGCCCGCCGGCTTGTGGTAAGCCACCACACGAGGGGGCGGCGGGTCGATGCGCACGCGGATCGGCTTGCCATTGACTTTGACCTGGTCTCCGAACTGGACCCGCTGCCCAATATGCGCCGGCTCATTGTTCACCGAGATACGTCCCTCGGTGATCAGTTGCTCCATTTCCAGACGTGAGCCCAGCCCGGCCTGCGCAAGCACCTTGTGCAGCTTCGGGGTCTCCATCTGTGGCGCGAGCACCCTTTTGGCGACCACCACATCGGCACGGGTTTCATCCTCGTCAAACTGCCCCGAAATCACGTCGGCAAAGCGGATGGCGGGCGCCGCCAGCGCGTCCGGCGGGTTCCCCGCGGACGGGCCACGCTCCCGCTGCGGCGCGGGCTCTCCAGCGGGGTCCTTTGCCCGCCCAAGGTCGGCGCGCTCCTGCGTCGGGCTGCCGTCCGTGTCAATGGGGGCTGGGACGCCGTCGTGCGGAGGAAATGGGAACTGCGCTGTCATGATGGGGTCTCGTCGAAAGGAAGTGTGCCGTTGTTCCCGGCCTGGGCGGGCGAATCGGGCGGGGCTGAATCGCCTGGCTCGGATCGGTTTTCACCATCGGCCGTGAGGACGGCCTCGGCCTGCTCCTCGGCCAACACCCCCTGCAGCAGACCGGCGTCGCTTTCCAGCGCCCGGACCAGACCCGACTCACCCTGGGCATCGCCGATTTCAGGCAATTGGTCCAGCGATGCCAGGCCCAGGTCATCCAGAAATTGGCGCGTCGTGGCGAACAGTGCTGGCCGCCCGGGCGCATCGCGATGCCCGATGACCTCGATCCATCCTCGATCTTCAAGTTGCTTGATGAGCATGGAATTGATGGTCACCCCCCGGATGTCTTCCATGTCGCCGCGCGTGACGGGTTGCCGGTAAGCGATGATGGCGAGGGTCTCGAGCGTGGCGCGGCTGTAGCGTGGCGGCTTTTCCGGATGCAGCCGGTCCAGATACTCCCGCATCCCGGGTCGACTCTGGAAGCGCCAGCCGGAGGCCACGCACACGAGTTCCACGCCGCGCAGCGACCAGTCGTCCTGAAGCTCGGCCAGCAGGGCCTTGAGCGTGTCGACACCCAGTTCATCGTTGAACAGGGTGCGCAATTCCCGCAGCGTCAATGCCTGCGGCGAGCAGATCAGCGCAGTTTCGAGAATACGCTTTGCATCCGTCGTATTCATGGTGACGAGGTCCGGGTATGAGGCGCCGCGGGCGCGAAAATCGGGAAACGATCCGGTTCACTGCACTGTGCGGGCACAAGCCACGCCGCCGTGCGGTCCGCTCGCCATGGCGGCCGGGGCGATCAGGTCGCGCCGGGCTGGACTGCGGTTCAAGTGAGCCCATTGTAGCCCAGGCCCCAGGCTGCGAGCGCGGCGCGCATGTCGGGCGGCAGCGGGGCCTGAAAGCTGAGCGACTCCCCGGTGACCGGATGCACGAACGCCAGCTTCGCCGCATGGAGCGCCTGGCGCGTCAGGCCCGCGGCATTCGCGCCGCCATAAAGGGCATCGGCCACCAGCGGATGCCCGATGCTGGCCAGGTGCACCCGGATCTGATGGGTCCGTCCAGTCCGCAACGTGCATTCGACGAGGCATCCATGCTCGCATTTTTGAAGCAAGAGGAAACCGGTGGAAGCTGGCTTCCCCGAGTTTTTATCCAAATCGACGATCGCCATGCGAAGGCGGTTGCGCGGATCACGGCCCACCGGCGCATCCACGTCGCGTGTCGCCGAGCCATGCCATTGGCCGTGCGCCAACGCGAGGTACTGGCGGCGAACCTCACGCGCGGCGATCGCCCGCACCAGCGCGTCCATGGCCTGGCGACTGCGCGCCACGACCATCAACCCACTGGTGTCCTTGTCTAGACGATGCACGATGCCCGCGCGGGGCAGCGCCGCGGCCCGCGCATCACGGGCCAGCAGACCGTTGAGCAACGTGCCGCTCCAGTGGCCCGGCGCCGGATGCACCACCAGCCCTGCGGGCTTGTCGATGACCAGCACATCGGCATCCTCGTACACCACCGCGAGATCCATGGGCTGTGGCCTGAAAGCCTGGGTTTGCGGGGTGGGCAGCAAGTCGATGTCCAGCCGGTCGGCCACGCGCACGCGCTGCGAGGGTTTGCCCGCGACATCCCCATTCACCCTGGCGTGGCCCGCCTCCACCAGTTGCTGGAGGTAGCTGCGGGAGAACTCCGGAATCATCCCCGCCAGCACCCGGTCCAGCCGCTCGCCATGCAGTGGCGCGGGCACGGTGAGCTCACGCAGTTCGTGGCTGGCCCCGCCCTCGGACACATCCTCCGCCTCGTCCTCCAGCGGGCCCGACAATGGGTCGGTCGATATAATCATTCGGGTCCATTCAAGAAGGTTGCCATTGATGCCTCGTGTCAAATTATCGGCTGTCGTCCCGGCCTGTGCCATGGCGGCGCTGATCGCGCTGCTTCAGGGTTGCGGCTCGACCAAGGAAGCCGACCCCACGGCCAACTGGAGCCCCAATCGCATCCACCAGGAAGCGCGCGACGAAATGAACGCCGCCGGCTATGACAAGGCCGTGCCCCTGCTGGAAAAACTCGAAGGTCGCGCGGCCGGCACGGTACTGGCGCAGCAAGCCCAGCTCGAAAAGGCCTACGCCCATTACAAGAACGGCGAGAAGGCCCAGGCCATCGCCACGCTCGACCGCTTCATGAAGCTGCATCCGGCCAGCGAGGCGGTGGACTACGCCCTGTATCTCAAGGGCATCGTGACCTTCAACGACGAGCTGGGGTTCCTGTCCTCCCTCTCCCGGCAGGATCTTTCGGAGCGGGACCAGAAGGCGGCGAAGGAATCGTTCGAGACTTTCCGGGAACTCGTCACACGCTTCCCGAACTCCAAATATGCCGCCGATGCGCGCGCGCGCATGCGCTACACCGTCAACTCCCTGGCGCAGTACGAGGTGCACGTCGCCCGGTACTACTTCACCCGCGCGGCCTACGTGGCCGCGATCGAACGCGCGCAAAGTGCCCTGGTCGACTATCGCGACGCCCCGGCCAACGAAGAAGCGCTCTACATTCTCGTGCGCTCCTACGACGCGCTCGGCATGACCGCGCTGCGCGACGATGCACGGCGTGTGCTCGACAAGAACTACCCTGGCAGCGAGTACCTGTCCCGCGGCTTCAAGGGCAACCAGGACCCCTGGTGGAAAGTCTGGTAATCACCCCGCCACGGTCCAGGGCAGTTCGATGCTATTGAATTGTTAGCACAAAAAGACCACCCGACGCTGGGAAACGGTCTTTTATATTGAAATTTCTTCCGCGACCGGGCTGGCATGCCTCCGCGCCAGCGCAAACACTTCCCGTGGTGGCAATGGCTTGAGGCGGTGGTCGCTCCACACCTGCCGCCACTTGCGCGCGCCACGCAGGCCATGCCGCAAGCCCAGGATGTGCCGGGCAATGGGGTACCAGGGGCAGGCATCGTCGATCGCCTCGCGCTCCATGTAGGCGACCATAGCCTCCTCCACGGCCTCGCGGCTCAGGGCGCTCGGCGCCGCGCCGAAGAACGCCTCGTCCCAGCCCGCGAGCAACCATGGGTTGTGATAGGCCTCGCGGCCGACCATCACGCCATCCACATGCCGCAGGTGCTCCGCCATCTGCGCAAGGGTGGTGATGCCGCCGTTGACGCTGATGGTCAGGTGGGGAAAGTCGGACTTCAGCCGGTAAGCCATTTCATAACGCAGCGGTGGGATGTCCCGGTTCTCCTTGGGAGACAGGCCCTGCAGCCAGGCATTGCGCGCATGGACGATGAAGACGCTGCAACCGGCCTCGCTGACCTGGCCGACGAAATCGCGCACAAAGCCGTAGCCCTCCTCCCTGTCGATGCCGACGCGATGTTTCACGGTCACCGGCAGGCTCACCGCATCCACCATGGCCTTGATGCCATCGGCCACCAGGGCCGGCTCGGCCATCAGGCA
>JAEWVY010000063.1 GCA_023396625.1 Pseudomonadota bacterium
TTTTCAAATGTCCACCCCCGTCGCGGCGCGCCGCCTGTTTCTGGGCCGATCCAGTGGCCTCATGCTGTCGGGCACTGCGGTGGCACTGCTGGCCGGCAAGGACGCGCTGGCGGCCAAGGCGGGCCGCTCCCATGCCGCCGATGTCCAGATCCTGAACACCGCCATCAGCGCCGAACTGGAGGCCATCGCGGCCTATCAGTTGGGCGCGGAAAGCAACTTGCTCAACAAGGCGGTGGCCGACCTGGCGCTGACGTTCCAGGGCCACCACAAGGAGCATGTGGCGCTGCTGTCCAGTACGGTCGAGAAGCTGGGCGGCAAGCCCGCCATGGCCAAGGCCCGCTACAACTTTCCGGTGGATCAGCTCAAGACCCAGCTCGACGTGCTCAAGTTCGCGGCGCAGCTGGAGCAAGGCGCCGTCAGCGCTTACCTGGGGGCCGTGCCGCTGTTTGGCAACCGCGACCTGGCCAAGGCGGCCGCCAGCGTATTGGGGGATGAAGCCATGCACTGGGCGGTGTTGCGCCAGGCGATGGGCGAACCCCCTGTGCCCTCGGCCTTCGTGGCGTAATGATGGCATGCCGTGGCTCGTGGCCGGGTCTGTGGCTCGCACTGGGCGCCGCGGGCGTGGCCCTGGCGGCCCAACCGGCACCGAGCGCGGCACGTGGCGAGCAGTTGTATGCCCGTTGCGTCGCCTGCCATGCACTGGCCGTGGACCGTGTCGGGCCCCGGCACTGCGGCGTGCTGGGCCGGCGCGCGGGCAGCGTGGCGGGCTTCGACTATTCACCGGCCATGAAGAAGTCGGGCATCGTGTGGAGCGAGAAGACGCTCGACCTGTTCCTGACCAAGCCGCAGCGCATGGTGCCGGGCAGCAGCATGACCTACGACGGCGTCGCCGAAGCGCAGGATCGTGCCGACCTGATTGCCTACCTCAAGGCGGCCGCCAGCGGCACGCAGTGCGCCAAGTCAACCCGCAGTTAGCCAGCGCCGCAGGTGGTCGTACACCTCGCGGCTGCTGAGCAGATCGAAGTGACCGATGCCGTAGCAGATCGCCTGGTGGGAGGGCGGAATCGGCAACGCCAGCGCGGGGTCCTTGTGCTGGCCCAGCGCACTGCGCACGGGCACGAGCCCGTCGCCCCGCAGACGCTGGAGGTTGGCCCCCGGCTTGGCCTGCTGGCTGGCCGCGATGGCAAAGCAGGGCACGCCTTCGGGCAGCGGCACGGGAGCGGCGGCGGCTTCATCCTGCAGGTGGCCGTGGCGCAGGTCCTGGATGCCCTGGCTGCGGATCTTGCCCAGGCGCACAAACGGCGCCGTGTAGGGGCTGATGCCCAGCAGCATGTCGGCCCGGCTGCCGGCACGTTCCAGCGGCGCCCCCAGGTTGGGCGTGCCCAGAAAGACCAGCGCCTTCAGGCACTGCAGCCAGCCATGGCCGGATTGCGCGGCGCAGTGGCAGGCACTGCGCGCCACCAGCCCGCCCATGCTGTGCCCCACGATCACCAGTTCGCGCACCGGCACCGGCCAGGCCTGCACCAGTTGTTCCAGCAGGCCCGCCAGCTCGCGCCCGTTGGCGGCGATGTGCAGGCCGGTGTTGTAGTGCAGGTAGAGCGGCGTGTAGTCCAGGTCTTGCGCCAGGGCTGCGCCGTGGTCGTGGCCTTCGCGCGTCCACTGCAGGTCGTTCATGCACAGGCCGTGGACCAGCACCAGCAGCCGGTCGCCCTGCAGGGCCGGGTTGGCGGCGAGCGCCGCGCGCTCCAGCACCAAGGCCTGGCCTTGCTGGCGCAACTGCATGGGAATGGCCAGCGGGTTGTGCGTGGCCAGCAGGTAGTCGCCCAGCACGCCGTTGAGCGCGGCCAGCACGGCTTCGCGCCGGGCCGATGATTCGCTGCGGCGCAACAGCGGCGCCAGTTGCCCCAGGGCCACATCCAGCCCCAGGCCCACGGCGCGCGTCACGCCGCGCACACTGCGGTACACCAGCCCGGTGATGCCCGTGGTGCGTCCGGTGGGGGCCTTGCCGACGATGGGCGCCACGCCCGCAATGTTGCGGTGCATGTCCTCCACGATGTCCGTCACCCCCGCCACCGCATCCACGGTCAATTGGCTGAAGCCGCGCAGATCCGAGAAAACGCTGCGAGGTGTTTTCGTCATGCAGGGAGGATAGCATCCGGGTGTCGCCCGTGACCCTTCCGAGCCGCCTGTCCAGGCGCAGCGCGCCCTATGGCGATTTGACGGGGCAATGCGTTTAAATGTTTAAACATATATAATCTTCCGCATGTCCTCGAACCTCGAACCCATTGCCGCCAGCTTTGCGGAAACCACGGATCTGTTTTTCGCCCTGGGTGAACCCCAGCGGCAGCAGATCATCATGGTACTGGCCGAGGTCGAACATATGAACGTGACCGAGCTGGCGTCGCACCTGACCCTGAGCCGCCCGGCCATTTCGCATCACCTGAAAGTGCTGCGACAGGCGGGGCTGGTGAGCGTGCAAAAACGCGGTACCGAGGGTTTGTATTCGTTGACCATCGACGACGCGGTCGCGGCCCTCAAACGCTTTGTACGGGAGGTGGAAGCCTGCGTGTGACCCATTTCTCCTTGATCCCCGAGAGCGCCGGTCAGCGCTCATTTTTCGCATTTATGCGTTCATTAATTTAAACGTTTAATCTCTTTAACCTGAAAGGACATTCCATGAAACCCACTCCCACTTCTTCAAGCGCCGCGCCCGCCTGGGCCCTGATCACGGGCGCGTCCAGCGGCATTGGCCTGGAGTTGGCGCGCAACTTGGCGGCGGCGGGCTACCACCTGGTGCTGGCCGCGCGTGGCCTGGACAAGCTGGACGCGCTGGCGCAGGAACTGCGCGCCCGGCACGCCATCCAGGTGCACACCCTCGGCGTGGACCTGAGCGCCCTGGACGCCGCCGACACCATCGCCGCCCGGCTGGCGCAGCAAGGTGTGCGGCCGTACATCCTGGTCAACAACGCGGGGGTGGGGCTGTTTGGGCGGCATGCGGACACAGCGCTGGAAGACGAGCAACGCATGATCAACCTGAACGTGATCACGCTCACCCGTCTGACCAAGCTGTTGCTGCCCGGGCTGATCGCGCAGCGCGGCAAGATACTGAACCTCGCCTCCACCGCTTCGTTTCAGCCCGGCCCGTACATGGCGGTGTACTACGCCACCAAGGCCTATGTGCTGAGCTACAGCGAGGCACTGGCCGAGGAACTGGCGGACACCGGCGTAACGGTCACGGCCCTGTGCCCCGGACCCACACGCAGCGGTTTCCAGGACAAGGCTGACATGCATGACAGCGCCCTGGTCAAAGGCAAGAAGTTGCCCACGGCCAAGGAAGTCGCGGACTTTGGTCTGCGGGCCCTGCTGGCGGGCCGGCGCGTGGCCGTACATGGATGGATGAACGCCGTGATGGCGCAATCGGTGCGCGCGATGCCTCGTCGACTGGCCACGAATCTGGTCGCGCGGATGTCCCGTCCCACATAGGACTTCAGATCATCGTGCGACCAAACAGGGTGTCCACCCGAAGGCAAGCGGCTCGCGGCAAAGGCCCGAAGGCCTCGATGAAATAGAAATGAAGGGGGTTTCAGAGGATGGCAATATACTGTACAAATAGACAGTATTTTGCACTTTACCCACCTTGTCAAAGCCACATTTTCTCGCGACCACCCTGCCGCACATCTGGCGTGCGCAGGAGCTCGCCCATGCACGGGAAACCACCCTGTCCAGCGGCCATGCGGCACTGGATGCGCAGTTGCCTGGTGGCGGCTGGCCGCTGGGCAGCCTGATCGAAGTGCTGCAACCGCGACCCGAGCAGCATGTCTGGCAATTGCTGCTGCCGGCGCTGGTACAGGCCGTGCAGATGCGAAGCGGGCCGGTGGTGTTGGTGGGCGCACCACTCCAGCCCTTTGGTCCCAGCCTAGCGGCCTGGGGGCTGCCCAGGCCGCAACTGCTGTGCGTACAAGCCGACAAACCGGCTGCGCGTCTGTGGGCGGCTGAACAGGCGCTGCATTGCAGCCAAGTGGCCGCCGTGCTGGCCGGGCTTCCCCAGGCCCCCGGCATGGCACTGCGACGTCTGAATCTGGCAGCGCAACAGCACACATCGCTGTTGTTCGTATTTCGCACGTTGGCTACGCGCAAGGAATCGTCACCCGCCAGGTTGCGGCTGGAATTGCAGGGCACGGACACGCTGAATGTGCACCTGCTCAAGCGGCGCGGCCCGCCCTTGGCCGCACCGGTGACGCTGGCAGCGCAGGCGCCACGGCTGGCGGCCTTGCTGGACGCTCGCCGTCGCAATCCACCTGGACACCCTTGCGCCCCAGCCATGGATCTGCGTCGGGTGGCCGACGGGAAGGACCGGCATGTTCTGGATCGCCCTGTCCCCGCCTGAGGAGGCTTGCGACGCCTGGGGGTGGCACGCCTTGCGATTCACGCCCCGCGTGACGCAAATGGAAGCGACGCTGCTGCTGGAAGTCTCGGGCAGCGAACGACTGTGGGGAGGCCGTCAGCGCCTGATGCATCACTTGCTGCAGCCCGAGGAACTGCCCGAAGCGCCCTGGGCCACGGGCGCCACGGGCCGAATAGCCCTCGCTTTGCTGCGCTTGAAACTGTGCGGACAACCCACGCCCACGCGGATCCCACACGACTTGCCCGTGCACACCCTGAACGCGGCGCGTGCCCACGCAGCCACGCTGGAGCGCACCGGATGTCGCAGCTGGGATGAGCTGCGGACGCTGCCGCGCGCGAGCGTGGCCCGGCGTTTCGGGGCGGCCTTGCTGGACGCACTGGACATGGCCTGGGGCGTGCAGCCCGAGGTTTACCCCTGGCTCACCCTGCCCGAGCATTTCAATCAGAAAATCGAGTTGCCCGCACTGGCCACGAGTGCGCCGGAACTGGCTGGGGCGGCCCGTCACCTGCTGGCGCAACTGCGGGTATGGCTGCAATCGCGCGCCCACGGCATCCTCGCGCTCGAACTGGTGTGGGCACTGGACTTGCGGCGACTCAACGGCCTGGCCCTGCCTCTCACCGAAAAGCTGGACATCCGCACGGCTCAACCTACGCAGGACATGGGCCACCTACAGCGACTGGTGGAAGAGCATCTGGCACGTACCCAGCTCGCAGCCCCAGCCTGCCAGCTGCGATTGCGCTCATTGGACACCACACCCTGGGCCGGCACGAACACCAGTTGGCTTCCCGAGGATTCCGCTCCTGGTGAAAAACTCCACCAGTTGGTCGAGCACCTGAGCGCGCGCCTCGGCGAACACAACGTCGTGCACCCCCTGACGCAGCACGACCATCGGCCCGAGCACATGCAGCGCTGGGTCGCGGCGCGCACGCAACCCCCCTCGCCTCCCCGGAGAGAAAGCCCGGAGAAAGGCCGTTTTGATTCCCTGTATCCAACTTGGCTGCTGCCCCGTCCGTTGGAATTGAAAACCATGAACGACCAACCTTGCTGGCACGGCCCACTGCAGTTGCTTTGTGCGGAGCAACGCATCGAAACCGGGTGGTGGGACACGTCCTCCGAGGCTCCAGCTTCGCGCGACTACTTCATCGCCAAAAACGAGGCCGCCGGGCTGGTTTGGATCTATCGCGAACGATTGCGTCCTGGACACGCTGACGAACGCTGGTTCCTGCATGGCATCTATGGCTAGGCTGGAAATGGACACGGTGCTTCCCGAATATGCCGAGTTGCACTGCCTGACCAACTTCAGTTTCCAGCGCGGCGCCTCGCATGGCCACGAACTGGTGAAACGGGCGCATGCGTTGGGCTATGCGGCCCTGGCCATCACCGATGAAGGCTCCGTGGCCGGGGCCGTACGCGCCCACGTGGCCGCAAAGGCATGCGGCCTGAAGCTTCTCCTTGGCAGCGAATTCCTGCTGGACGGGTTCCGGCTCATCGCGCTGGCACGCGATATCGATGGCTGGGGCCAACTTTGCGAATTCATCACCGCCGCGCGGCGTGAAGCCCCGAAAGGCGAGTACCGGGTCAGCCGAGTCAGCAGTGACTTTTCCCGGCTGCGGAACTGCGAGATCCTGCTGGCCCCCTGCCGCGAAACCACGCCTGCCGCCGACTTCGAGACCCTGTCCGCCATGGTCACCTGGGCACAAAACCTGTTCGGAGCCAGCACCTGGCTCTCCGTCGAACTGTCAAGACAGCTCGACGACGAATGGTGGCTGAGTCACTTGCAGCGCGTGAGCGCGACCACCGGCGTGCCCCTGGTGGCCGCAGGCAATGTGCACATGCACGCGCGCTCGCGCAAACCCTTGCAGGACATTCTGACTGCTGTGCGACTGGGCATACCAGTGGCCGAATGCGGCTTCGCCCTGCAGCCGAACGCGGAGCGGCACCTGCGCCCGCGCTCACGGCTGGCACGCATCTATCCGGATGAACTGCTGGCCAACACCTTGGTGGTGGCTGGGCGTTGCACCTTCAGCCTGGACGAAATCCGGTACGACTATCCGATGGAAACCGTGCCGAAAGGCATGACACCCACACAGGCCCTACGGCAGCTTACCCTGCGGGGTGCAACCGAACGCTTCCCTCGGGGCATCCCTGCCAAGATCACGAACTGGCTCGAGCGTGAACTGGCTCTGATCGCGGAGTGCCGCTATGAGATGTTTTTTCTCACGGTACACGACATCGTCCGTTTCGCCAGAAATCAAAAGATTCTCTGCCAGGGTCGAGGCTCGGCCGCCAACTCGGTGGTCTGCTACTGCCTGGGCATCACGGCGGCCGACCCGGAGCAGTCCAACCCACTGCTGGAACGCTTCATCAGCAAGGAGCGCGCGAACGAACCCCCTGATATCGACGTGGATTTCGAACACGAACGGCGCGAGGAAGTCATCCAGTACATCTACCGCAAGTACGGCCGCGAGCGCGCTGCACTCGCGGCCGCGGTGATCTGCTGGCGCACCCGCAGCGCCATTCGCGACGTGGGCAAGGCGCTGGGCGCATCCGAGGTGTTGATCGATGCCTTTGCCAAGGACCATCACTGGTTCGACGAAGAGCTGGCCCCGCAACGGCTTTGCCAATTGGCGCAGGCCACCCATTCACACATCGATGAGCGCCAAGCATTGCTCTGGCTGGAATTGACCCGTCTGCTCATCAATTTCCCCCGTCATCTGAGTCAGCACGTGGGTGGCTTCGTGCTGACCCAAAGTCGGCTGACCCGACTGGTTCCCGTGGAAAACGCTTCCATGGAAAACCGCTCGGTCATCCAATGGGACAAGAACGATCTGGAAGCCATGGGCCTGATGAAGGTGGACGTGCTGGCGCTGGGCATGCTCACGGCTATCCGACGCTGCCTGGATTTCGTAAGTCAGCGGCGCGGCACGCCCTTCACGATCTATGACATCCAGCCAGAAGACCCTGCCGTCTATGAAATGATCTGCAAGGCTGACACGGTCGGCGTGTTCCAGATCGAAAGCCGGGCCCAGATGTCCATGCTGCCGCGTCTGCGCCCGCGCAGGTTCTACGACCTCGTGGTCGAGGTCGCCATCGTTCGACCCGGGCCGATCGCCGGAGGCATGGTACATCCGTACCTGAACGCCCGAGCCCGCGCGGAGCGCGGGGAACGCATCGTCTATGAACGCTGCGAACGCGATGGCCCCCGACCAAGACTGCAGGACGCACTGGAGCGCACCCTGGGCATTCCCATCTTCCAGGAACAGGTGATGCAAATCGCCATGGTCGCGGCGGACTTCAGCGCCGGCGAAGCCGATGCGCTTCGCCGGGCAATGGCCGCCTGGAAACGCAAGGGCGGCGTGGACAAATTCCGGGATCGCCTGATCGATGGCATGCTCAGAAATGGTTATCGGCTCGAATTCGCGCAAGCCATTTTTCGCCAAATGGAGGGCTTCGGCGACTACGGTTTCCCCGAGAGTCATGCCTACAGCTTCGCCTTGCTCGCGTACAGCAGCAGCTGGCTCAAATGCCATGAACCCGAGAGTTTCCTCGCCGCCTTGCTCAACGCCCAGCCCATGGGGTTTTACTCCGCATCGCAGCTGATCCAGGATGCACAACGCCATGGCGTGCAGATCCATCCCGTGGACGTGACGCCAAGCTGCTGGGACTGCACACTCGAACACCATGCGAACATACCCGCGCGACCGGCCGTTCGCCTTGGCCTGCGCCTGGTCAGTGGCTTGGGCGCAGCTGCCGGCGAACGCATCGTGCAGGCGAGAAACCAAGCCCCCTTTGTCAGCACCGAAGACCTGGCCTTGCGCGCCAGGCTCGACACGAAAGACCTGAATGCCCTGGCCGCCGCCGATGCACTGAAATCGCTCTCTGGTCATCGGCGCCAGCAGGTATGGGATGCCGCCGCGCAGCAACGCGCACCGGGGCTGCTGCGCAACGCCCCGGTCAATGAGCCCCCCCTGGCCCTGCCCACCGCACCCGAAGGCGAAGAAATCCTGTTCGACTACGCCGCCATGGGCCTGACGCTGCGCCGCCATCCCCTGGCCTTGCTGCGACCCGGGCTGACGCGCAGGAAACTGCTCAACGCAAAAGAACTGCACGATCTGCCCAGCGGCCGGCGGGTCGCCACCTGCGGCCTGGTGACTGTGCGCCAGCGCCCCCAAACCGCCAATGGCACGGTCTTCGTCACGCTGGAGGACGAGGCCGGTTCAGTCAACGTGATCGTCTGGCCCCATGTGCGCGAACACTATCGCGATGCCCTGCTGCATTCCCGCCTACTGGCCGTACACGGCATCTGGCAGCGAGACATGGAGAGTGGTGGTGAGGTACGCCACGTCGTCGCCAGACGGCTGACTGATCTGACACCTCTGCTGGGAAGACTGGGCCAGTTACGCAGTCGCAGCCGGGATTTTCATTGACGCCAAAGAAGCGAGCCTCTCGGCGACCCATCGCCAGTTCAAAATACTATTTTCGTTTTCGCACAATGCTTTTGAAAAGCTCGCCCATAGCAACACGTCGTCCGGACATTTTTGGCGACTCGACACTTCGCGTTCAAATTTGATTGACATGAAAGGATTGGCATGCCCAACGACCAAACACCTATCCTCACCGCCGCTTGCGTCGGCCTGCTGCTTTTCGCTTCTTCTTCCTTTGCTGAATCGCCAATGAACGTCGACGATGCCGGTACCCTGGGCCAGGGTGGAATGAAGATCGAGGGAACGTGGCGCAAGGAAGGCCAGGCACGTGGCGCCGAGTTCGTTTTCGGCTTCAGCCCCCTGGAAAATCTTGAAGTGGGGATAAGTGTTGCGCGGGACCGTGACCACGCCGACAGCCCTGCGACACGTTTTAGCGCGGTTGGCGCCGGTCTCAAATGGGTGCCGATCCAGAACGACACGGGCTGGTCTTTCGGCACCACACTCGATTTCGGCAGAACGCGCGTGACCGACGATGCGACTCCCAGTCGTCACATCGAGCATGAGATCGCGATCAACGGCCTGGCAACTTGGCGCGCAGAGGCCGGTCACACCGTACATCTCAATCTGGGTGCAACGCGTCTCAAGACATCAGGTCAGAGTGACACCGTTGGCACCTGGGGTGCGGGCTACGAGCATCCGCTTGCCGAGAATCTGAAGTTGACGGCGGAAATTTTCGGCGAAAAGCACAGCCGGCCCGACAAAGCCATTGGCTTGCGGTACGAAGTCATCAAGGGGGTCAAGATTTCCGGCGCAATAGGCCGTGGCAACCATCGCAGCTTCGGTCAGCTTGGCTTGGCCTGGGAGTTCTGACCGACTTTTCCAGAAGGAGATTTCGTCATGAACATGACCGGCCTTGCTGCCCCGGATCAGACGAGCATGTGGACAGACAGGCAGAGAATCCCAACCGCCACCCCCTCTGTGCAGCATGAGGGGGTGTGCGCGCCGCGCTCTTGGCAATCGTCTGAAATTCGTTGTTAATCAACAACTTAGGAAACTTGGAGCGGGTGAAGGGAATCGAACCCTCGTATGAAGCTTGGGAAGCTGCCGTTCTACCATTGAACTACACCCGCGAAGCGCGCCATTCTACTTGAGAATGTCACCCAGGCAGAGGTACTTGAGTTCCACGTAGTCGTCCATGCCGTGGTGGGAGCCTTCGCGGCCCAGGCCGGACTGCTTGACGCCGCCGAAGGGCACATGTTCAGTGGCCAGGATGCCCACGTTGATGCCCACCATGCCGTACTCCAGCGCCTCGCTGACGCGGAAGATCCGGCCCACGTCCCGGCTGTAGAAATAGCTGGCCAAGCCAAACTCGGTATGGTTGGCGGCGTCGATGGCCTCCTGTTCCGTCTTGAACTTGAAGACCGGTGCGAAAGGACCGAAGGTCTCCTCGCGGGCACACAGCATGTGCGCGTTGGCATCGGCCACCACGGTAGGTTCGAAGAACTGACCAGGCAGCCGCTTGCCGCCGACCAGCACCCGGCCCCCCTTGGCCAGGGCATCGTCAACGTGACGCTGGACCTTCTCCAGCGCGGCTTCCTCGATCAGTGGCCCCTGGTTCACACCCTCCTCGAAACCATTGCCCACCTTGGCCGTCCTGACCTTGGCAGCGAACTTCTGCACGAATTCCTCGTACACCCCCTCTTGCACATAGATCCGGTTGGAGCACACACAGGTCTGGCCGGCATTGCGGTACTTGCTGGCAAAGGCCCCTTCCACGGCGGAGTCGATGTCGGCGTCGTCGAACACGATGAAAGGCGCGTTGCCGCCCAATTCCAGCGACATCTTCTTGACCGTGGGTGCGGACTGCGCCATCAGGATGCGGCCCACCTCCGTGCTACCGGTGAAGCTGATGTGCCGCACCACGTCGCTGGCGCAGAGAACCTTGCCGATGGCGATGCTGTTGGCCGCGTCGGCGGTGAGCACGTTCAGCACCCCGGCGGGAATGCCGGCGCGCATCGCCAGCTCGGCAGCCGCCAGCGCGGACAGCGGGGTGAGTTCGGCTGGCTTGATGACGACTGGGCAGCCGGCGGCCAATGCCGGTGCCACCTTGCGGGTGATCATGGCCAGGGGGAAGTTCCAGGGGGTGATGGCGGCGCACACGCCAATCGGCTGACGAATCACCATCAGACGGCGGTTGTTGTCGAACTGGGGCAGCGTTTCACCGTTGACCCGCTTGGCCTCCTCGGCAAACCACTCGACAAAGCTGGCGCCGTAGGCCACTTCGCCCTTGGCCTCGGGAAAGGGCTTGCCCTGCTCGGCGGTCATGATGCGACCCAGGTCTTCCTGGTTGGCCATCAGCAGGTCGAACCACTTGCGCAAGACGACGCTGCGTTCCTTCGCCGTCTTGGCCCGCCAGGCGGGCCAGGCGGCATTGGCAGCGGCAATTGCCTTCTCGGCATCGACCGGGCCCAGATTGGCCACGTCTCCCAGCTTGACGCCGTTACTGGGGTCATGCACATCGAAACGGCTGGCTGCCGCGCCTTTGACCCACTGGCCATTGATCAGGGCATCGGTCTTGAGCAGGGTCGGGTCCCTCAGCAGGGCCAGCGGGGAGGTCTTCGTGTCCATCGGGTGTCTCCTCAGGGTGCAATGCGATATGACGGACGATTTTGCCAGCCTGCGCCGCCAGGAACACCCCCGGACAGCAGAGCGCGCCGCACCAAGCAAAATCTATAATCGTTTGTTCAAATAAATCAAGCAGTTACGTGCTGAACCCGATTCCAAGGACTCGGCGGCACGGTCACCTTCACACCATGAGCCAACCCGCTTTCTCCGTCGCCGACATCCGCAAAACCTTCCTGGATTTTTTCGCCGCCAAGGGACACACCGTCGTGGCGTCTTCTCCGTTGGTCCCCGGCAACGATCCCACGCTCATGTTCACCAATTCCGGCATGGTGCAGTTCAAGGATGTGTTCCTCGGCACCGACAAGCGCTCCTACGTGCGCGCGGCGTCGGTGCAGGCCTGTCTGCGCGCCGGTGGCAAGCACAACGACCTGGAGAACGTCGGCTACACCGCGCGCCACCACACCTTCTTCGAGATGCTGGGCAACTGGAGCTTTGGCGACTACTTCAAGCGCGAATCGCTCAAATGGGCCTGGGAGCTTTTGACCGACGTGTACAAGCTGCCCGCCGAGCGTCTGCTGGCCACGGTCTATGCCGAGGACGACGAGGCGTACGACATCTGGACCAAGGAAATCGGCCTGCCGCCCGAACGCGTGATCCGCATCGGCGACAACAAGGGCGGGCGCTACAAGTCCGACAATTTCTGGATGATGGCCGACACCGGTCCCTGCGGCCCGTGCTCGGAGATCTTCTACGACCACGGCGAGCACATCCCCGGCGGCCCGCCCGGCAGCCCCGATGAGGATGGCGACCGCTTCATCGAGATCTGGAACAACGTGTTCATGCAGTTCGACATGGCCGAGGACGGCTCGGTCACGCCGCTGCCGGCGCCTTGCGTGGACACCGGCATGGGCCTGGAACGCCTGGCCGCCATCCTTCAGCACGTGCACAGCAACTACGAGATCGATCTGTTCGATGCACTGATCAAGGCCGCCGCCCGCGAAGTAGGCACCACGGACCTGGCCAACCCGTCGCTGCGCGTGATCGCCGACCACATTCGCGCCACCGCCTTTCTGGTCAGCGACGGCGTGATTCCGAGCAACGAAGGCCGCGGCTATGTGCAGCGCCGCATCGTGCGCCGTGCCATCCGCCATGGCTACAAGCTGGGCCAGAAAAAGCCCTTCTTCCACAAGCTGGTGCCGGACCTGGTCAAGCTCATGGGGCAGGCGTATCCGAACCTGACGGCCAATGCGCAACGCATTGTCGAGGTGCTGAAGGCCGAAGAGGAGCGCTTCTACGAAACGCTGGCCACCGGCATGGAAATTCTGGACACCGCGCTGGCTGGCGACACCAAGGTGTTGTCGGGCGAGGTGGCTTTCAAGCTGCACGACACTTATGGCTTCCCGCTCGACCTGTCGGCCGACGTCTGTCGCGAACGCGGAGTGGCGGTGGATGAAGCCGGCTTCCACGCCGCCATGAACAAGCAAAAGGCCCAGGCCCGCGCTGCCGGCAAGTTCAAAATGGACAAAGCCCTGGACTACAGCGGCGCCAGCAATGAATTCGTCGGCTACGACACACTCGAAGCAACTTCAAAAATAATAGCGATATATGTCGAAGGAACGTCGGCTGTCGCTCTAAAATCCGGGCAAGACGGCGTGGTGGTGCTGGACACCACGCCCTTCTACGCCGAAAGCGGCGGCCAGGTCGGCGACGAGGGCGTCCTGGTGTCCGGTTCGGCCCGCTTCGAGGTCGGCGACACGCAGAAAATCAAGGCCGATGTCTACGGTCACCACGGCACCCTGGCGCAGGGCACGCTCAACGTGGGCGACCACGTGACGGCGCAGGTCAACCTGCTAAAGCGCGCCGCCACCATGCGTAATCATTCGGCCACGCACCTGATGCACAAGGCGCTGCGCGAGGTGCTGGGTGCGCATGTGCAGCAGAAGGGCTCGCTGGTGAATGCCGAGCGCACCCGCTTCGATTTCGCGCACAACGCCCCGGTGACCGAGGCCCAGATCCGCGAGATCGAGCGCCGCGTCAACGACGAGATTCTCGCCAACGTCGCCACCCAGGCACGTGTGATGGACATCGAATCGGCGCAGAAGACCGGCGCCATGATGCTGTTCGGTGAGAAGTACGGCGAGACCGTGCGCGTACTCGACATCGGCACCAGCCGCGAACTCTGCGGTGGCACCCACGTGCAACGGACCGGCGATATCGGCCTGCTCAAGGTGGTGGGCGAGAGCGGCGTGGCCGCCGGCGTGCGTCGCATCGAGGCGGTGACCGGCGCGGGTGCGCTGGCCTATCTGCAACAGCTCGAAGACACCGTGGCGCAGGCCGCCGGTACGCTCAAGACCCCGGCCACGGAGCTGGGCAGCCGCCTGGGCCAGGTACTGGACCAGCTCAGGGCGCTGGAAAAGGAGGTCGCCGCGCTCAAGGGCAAGTTGGCATCGAGTCAGGGCGATGAACTGGTGAACCAGGCCGTGGACGTGAAAGGCCTCAAGGTGCTGGCCGCCAGGCTCGACGGTGCCGATGCCAGAACCCTGCGCGAAACGCTGGACCAGCTCAAGAACAAGCTCAAGACCGCGGCCATCGTGCTGGCCTCGGTCGACGGGGACAGGGTGCAGCTGGCCGCTGGTGTGACGGCCGACAGCACGGCCAAGGTCAAGGCCGGCGAGTTGGTCAATTTCGTGGCTCAGCAGGTCGGCGGCAAAGGCGGCGGCAAACCCGACATGGCCATGGCCGGCGGCACCGACGCCAGCCAGCTCGGCGCCGCACTGGCCAGCGTGCAAGGCTGGGTGGCCGGGAAGGTCTGATGCTCCACCGACGCCGTTGGCTGGTTTGGGCCCTCGGCGCTGCGGCCGCGCCGACGCTGGGCGCGACCGGCCATGACATCACGCGTTGGCCCGCGTCGCTGGCCGCACCGCCGCTGCAGGCCATCGATCTGCAAGGCAACACCTGGACTTTGGACAGGCTGCGCGGGCACGCCGTGCTGCTCAACTTCTGGGCCTCCTGGTGCCCTCCCTGCCGCATCGAAATGCCTTCGCTGCAGCAGCTTGCCGAGATCTATGGACCGGAAAAACTGCGGGTGCTGGCGATCAACTTCCGCGAGGGGCGCCGCCGCATCGCGCGATACGTCCAGGACACCGGCATGAGCCTCCCGGTGCTGCTGGACCCCGACGGCTCGATTGCCAGGCAGTGGGAAGTCCACGTCTTTCCCACCACCATTTTGATCAATGCCGACGGGCAACCGCTTCAGCGTGTGCGCGGTGAAATGGACTGGTCGGGCCGCGAAGCCGCCGGACTCATCGAACCCCTGCTGCGTCACTGAGCCACGCCGGCTAGCGAGCAGGCTGTACGTGCCTGGAAACCCAGCGCGACAGGGGCATCTCCACCCGGCGCTCGAACCACCATCCCAGCGCGACACTCGCGCTCCAGATGATCAGCAGCATCACGCCTCCCGCGGCCGGGCCGCTCCAACCCAGCCGCGCGAACAATGCATTGCCCAGCATTAGCACGGGGAAGTGAACCAGGAAGAGCGCGTAAGACGATCGCCCCAGGGCATGCACCGGCCGGTCGAGCCAGGGCGGCCATGCCCGGCTCGCGGGCCGGTACCACTGGATCAGTCCCAACAACAAGGCCACGGCGAGCGCCAGCGCAATGCGCCCACGGAAATCCAGCGCCAAAGCCGCCAGCGTCAGCATCGTCAGCCAACTCAGCCACCGGGTTGGTCGTGCTGCACAGACAGCCCAGTAGGTTGCCGCCCCGAGACCATAGGCGCCAAAAAAATAGATGGCCCAGTTGTCCCAACGCGCGTCGCGGTTGAAATGGAACAGGGACGCCGTCATCAGGGTCAGCACCAGAAGCGAGGCCTTGCGGCCTCCCGTGCCACCACGGTCACTCCCCAAGCCGAGCAGCAACGCCAACAGGGTAAACAGCTGGAAATCGATGGCCACGTACCACACCCCAGCCGACAAAGCCTCCACACCCAGCACGCCATGCAGCAGCGCAGCATGCGCCAACAACTGCCCTCCACTAGGCAGGACAGGGATGAAATCGGCATCCAACCACCGGCGGGCGAATCCGGCGCTGACGACAGCCAGGGCCATGGCTGCCATGAACGGCAGGATCAGCCGCAGATAGCGGCGCAACAGTGTCAGGCCGAGACGGCTGCCTGGGAGGGCCGAGGCCGTGCCGAGGCCGGCCAGGCTCTGCGCTGCCAGGTAACCGCCCAGCACCAGAAAGACCTGGACAGCCATGCGTGCATCGTTGTAGAGCCACCGCATCAAGCCTGGGGCGGCCTGCTCCACCGCGTCAGCCACCGGGCCGTAGGCGCTGAGGTGGTGCAGGACAATCAGTTGCGATCCGACGAGCTTGAGCGCGTCGATGCGGTCATCACGAGGCGGCATCAGCGCTCGGGTAACACCAAGTCGGCCGTGCCGGGGCGGACCCAGCGGGCAAACTCGCGCGTGGTGTCGATACAACCGCCCGCCGAAGTGTAGACGCCACGTGGCTCGCGAAAGCGCGTCATGTTCGCCATGATGCGCGCGACCTCGGACTCGTCATCGAGCGTGGCCTGAATCATCGGCTCGATGCGAGCCTCGTCGATGCGTTCATGGCCCTGCGCATCATGGTACAGGCCATGGCGCCAGTGATAGATCTCGACGCATTTCGTGGTCAAGGTGTACGGTTGATCCCGTTTCCAGAAATTGGTGAACAGCCCACCGCCCAGATACATCACCCAGGACCCCTCGAAACCGGAAGCTTCGGCCGACGCCTCATCCGGGTTGCGGAACCAGACGCGGTCCCCCGGCACATAGAAGCGTGCCGGCAGAGGGTCCTCCATCGATCCCTGCTCCCGCAGGAACACCTCATGAAACTCCCCGGACATGATGGGCCGCCGCGTCCACAGTGTCTGCAATTGTTCAAACAGGCCCGGATTGCTGCGCGCCAGTTCCTGGGCAATGCCCAGCAGGATCACATATTCGGAAGCACGGTAGCAGGAAAAAGAATACAGAGCGCCGGAGACCTCGGGCTGCGTGGCCTTGGTCAAGGCCTCGATCAGGGACACGCCCGGTCGGATCACGAAGCCGACATCGGGTTTGTAGACCCAGCAGTCTTCGGGCCGCTCCGCTTCGCTGGTGTGAAAAGCCAATGTGGTTTTCCGCGCTGCCTGCACGATGTCGCGGCGGATGGACACCGCCGAAACCAGTTCGTCGATGCTCGGGTATTCGACGCGTTGCGGCCCCATGAGCAGGGTCACCACGATTTCTCGCCACAGATCGGCGGCCTTGTGCCGCGGGTTCAGTTGCAGCGCCCGAACCAGCCCCAGGGTGTCAAAATCCGGCGCCCAGCGCCGCGCCGTGGCATCGTCGAGCCGCAAGTCCACATAGCTTCCCTTCGCGTCCCTGCCCGGTTCGGCGCGCACATGGACGTCGAGTTCGTCGGCGTCGAGTCGTCGCAGCACCGCCATCCGCGTGGCCAACGCATCGCCCGCCTCGACGCCACGAATGCGCATGCCCTGACATGCCGTCCCCGGCAAGAGCGGTTCCGTGCTGTTCATTTGAGTGGTCTCCTTGGATCGCTGGCTTTCTTTTTGAGCGGGCAATATACCCCACATCATTCAGGGACTTTTCCACTCGCCTCTCATAATTGAACTGTGATGGTCTCGCGACCGCCACCCGCCAGTCCGCTGCATCTTTCCCTGCGGCGGTGGCGACGTCCCTTACTAAACCATCCGGAGATCACTTCATGACCACCGAGCGCCGCATTTTTCTCAAGCACTCCGCCGCCCTGGCCGCCGCCACGGCGCTGCCAGCCCTGGCACAGAACGCGCCTGCCGAGTACCGATTCACCCCCCAACCCGGCGAGTGGCGCACGTTCGAGGTCACCACGCGCGTTGACATTCAGTCTCCCGAGGGCCGCACGCGCGCTTGGCTCCCGGTGCCATCGGTCGACAGCGACTGGCAGCGGTCGGTCGACAGCAGCTACACGAGCAATGGGCAGGCCACCATGTCGACCGATACCGTCTATGGCGCCAAGCTGCTGCAGGTGGAATTCCCTGCGGGGGAAAAGCAGCCTTTCGTGGAGCTCACGAGCCGCGTGCAGACACGAAACCGCAAGGCCGACTGGGCCAGGCGCACATCGGTCCCCGAGGATGCCGCCAGCCTCCAGTTCTGGACCCGCCCGACCCGCTTGCTGCCCACCGACGGCATCGTCCGTCGCACCGCGCTCGAAGCGACGCGCGGGGCCCGGACGGATATCGAAAAGGCGCAGAAGATCTACGATTGGGTGGTAACCAACACCTATCGCGAACCCAAAACACGCGGCTGCGGCGAAGGTGACATCAAAACCATGCTCGAAACCGGCAACCTGGGCGGCAAATGCGCCGACCTCAATGCCATCTTCGTCGGCCTGTGCCGCGCGGTGGGCCTGCCGGCCCGCGACGTATATGGTCTGCGCCTCGCGCCATCGGCCTTCGGCTACAAGGAACTTGGCGGCAACCCGGCCAACCTCAAAGGGGCGCAGCACTGCCGCGCCGAGGTGTACCTGCAAGGCCATGGCTGGGTCGCCATGGATCCAGCCGATGTCGCCAAAGTCATGCGTCAGGAAACCAAGGAATGGATCAAGACCACGCAGCACCCACTGGTGACTCCAGTCAACAAGGCCCTGTTCGGCGGCTGGGAAGGCAACTGGGTGGCCTGGAACATGGCCCACGACATCAAGCTGCCGCGGGCGGAAGGACCGGAACTTGGTTTTCTGATGTATCCCACGGCAGAAACCGGAGGCGAGCGCCTTGACTCCTATTCACCGGATGCCTTCAAGTACCAGATCTCGGCCCGCGAAATCAAGTCATGAGCCTCGTCAGGCCGTTGGACACCCAGGCTCTGGCCAGTCGAGCGTTCGCCGGCTTTCGAAGCGTCTGGGTTCTCCGGTCACCGGGTCGGTGAAGGCAATGGCACGCGCCAGCAGCCGCAGTGGCCGGGCAAAGTCGTCTGGCGCCCCGGGACCATGGCGCACCACGGGATAGAAGGCGTCACCCACGATCGGCCGGCCCAGCGCATTCATATGCACCCGCAACTGATGGCGTTTGCCTGAGAGAGGCTCCAGGCGGTAGCGCGCCAGGGCTCCGCGCACCTCCAGCACGGCCATCCTAGTTTCGCTGTTGGGGGGCCCCTCGACTTCGCGCATGCGGAAAAAGGCCTCGTCCTCGGCGAGACGGCTGCGCCGGATGGGCGGCAGCGCATCGTCCGCATGCCAGGGGGCGATGGCTTCATAGGCCTTGTAAATCATTCGATCCCGGAACAGGGCCTGGT
>JAEWVY010000092.1 GCA_023396625.1 Pseudomonadota bacterium
GTGCTGGTGCTGGTGCTGGTGCTGGTGCTGGTGCTGGCGATGGAACTGGCGGCGGTGTCGTCGCCCTCGGCACCGCCGGAGAAAGAGCCGGGGCAGCCGCTACCACCTCACGCGGCGCCGGAGGCCGGTCTTCGACCACCGCCTTTGCGGCCTGGGCAACCACCGTCTCGCGAACCTCCTTCGCCGGCGGGGCCGGCTGCGCTGCCGGCCTGGATGCCCGAGCCAACTGCGCCAACCTCTCTTCCGGCGTCTGCGATGGCCAGAGCCAGACGGTCAGCAGCGCAGCCACGCTCACGCCAACCCCCGCAGCCGGCCACCACCGCCGCCTCTGCCTCTCCTCACGCCACACCCCGGGCGGCAATCCGCCACCGACAGGCGCCACCGCCGCGGCACGCAAGGGCTGCCGCTTCAGTGTCAGGCCATAAGCCTGGCGCCGCTCGTCGGACGACAACACGTCATTGGCCAGATTGATCCGCGTCGCTGCATCCGCAGGCCAGGCATCGGCCCCCGCGGCGAAGTCCGGGTGCGTCAGGCGAATCAGCATGCGGTAGTGCTCGCGCAGCGTGGCCGGATCAAAATCGGGCGCCAGACCCAGCAGCGTGAAGTGGTCCGCGCCCTGGCGCAACATGGCCACCCGCACGAAAAAGCGCGCCGCCTCGCGCAACCGGGCTTCGAGCGCGGCGTCCTGCGGCAGGCCCGCCACTGGGCGACCGGACGCGAGCTGCAGCACCAGCGTTGCATGGTCAAACAACAGGCGCGGCTCGTTGCGCACCACGGCATAGCGCCCCGGCGCCGCCTGAAAATCAATCAGGCCGGCCACCAACCGTTCCCAGGGAACTGCCCTGGCAGACTCACGATGACGTTGAATTCCGGGCATGGTGACTAGGGCCTGTTCACACGGGTTTCCAGGTACAAACGCGCTCAGGCCAGGGCACGGTCGTCGTGCGTGCCGCCTTCGGCCTGACCTATCGCTTCCTTGCTGCCGTAACCGTACCCGTAGTAGGTCTCGTACCCGTAGTAATGGGCGTTGCTCGTCGTGGCACGCGTCAAGGCCGCCCCCAGGGGCACCAGGCCCGCCAGGCGCAGGCGACGCAACGCGTCCTTGATGCTGGACTTGCGCGTCTGCCCGGCCTGCACGACGAACAGAATGGCCTGCACCTGGTTGCCCAGCACAATGGCATCCGCGATGCCCAGCACGGGCGGGGCATCGACGACCACCTGGTCGAACCCCATTTCCCCCGCCTTGTCGAGCAGGCGAAACAGCTTCGGCCCCATCAGCAGGTCCACCGGACTGGGCGGCGTCGGACCCGCGGTGAGCACGGCCAGATTGGCCACCTCGGTCTCGTGAATCAGCTGCGAGCGGGTGCCCTCACCTGACAGGTAGTTGGACAGGCCCCGCTCGTTCGGCATGCCGAAGGCTTTGTGCACACTCGGGTTGCGCATGTCGGCGTCCACCAGCAGCACCCGCTTGCCCATTTGGGCAAAGTTGATGGCCAGGGCCAGGGAAGTGGTGGACTTGCCCTCCCCCTTCACGCTGCTGGTCACCATCAGCTGGCGAGGTGCCCCTTCAGAGGTGGAGAACTGCAGCGCCGTGCGCATGGACCGGTAAGCCTCGGCAAACGATCCCCGCGGGTCGTCGACCGACTGCAGCGCGGGCGCCCGCTTCTGCCCCTTGCTCTTGCCAGGCAGCTGCGGAATCACGCCGAGCAGCGGCAGGCCCAACTGCGCCTCGACCTCGTCAGCGTGCTTGACCGAGTCGTCCATGTGTTCGCGCAGGAAGATGTACCCCAGACCCAGCAGCAAACCCAGCATCAGGCCAATGGCCGCGTTCTTCAACAGGTTGGGCTTGAACGGAAACACCGGCGCCTTCGCCGCGTCGGCCACCGAGATGTTGTTGGACGTCACGCCCCGCGTCACGTCCACTTCCTTCAGCCGCTGCAACAGGCTGTCATAGATCTGGCGGTTGGTATCCAGCTCACGGCGCAACAAATTGAGGTCCAAACCGCGGTCCTGCGCCGCCTGCACTTCCTTGCGCGTCTCCTGAACCCGGGCGCGGACCTGCTCCTCCTGGCGCCGCGCCGCCTCGTATTGCGCCTTCACCGAAGCCAACACGCTGACCACCTCGGCCTTGATGCGTTCATCGAGTTCCGCCATCTGCGCTTTCATCTGCTGCATCTTTGGAAACTCGGGCTTGAAAGTACCCAGATTCACCAGATAGTCGGCTTCCAGCCTGGCCCTCTGCTGCTTGAAATACTGCACCGTCAGGTTATCCAGGACCTGCGGCGCAGTTTCCGGACTGCGGGCGATTTCGTTGTACAGAGTTTCGGCCTTCAGCCGCTCCTGCTCGGCACGCGCCAATGCCTGGGAATAGTCCGAAAACGTCTGGTGCAGCACATTGGTCTTGTCGTCCAGTGTCAGGATCGAGTTGGCTCGGGTATAGGCGTTGAGGTTTCGCTCCGACTCCTCCAGCTTGGCCTTGGTCACCTTGATTTGCTCTTCCAGGAACTGCTTGGCATACACCGAAACCCCGACACGCCGCTCCAGCGTCATGGCAATGAAAGTCTGCGCAACCGCGTTCGCTATACGCGCCGCCCGCGCCGGGTCTGCGTCCTCGACACGCACCCGGATCAGCCGCGAATTGCGCACCAGTTCCACCGTCATCGACTTCGTGAACGCGCGCACGACTTCCTCTCGACTCTCACCTTGTCGATCGTCTCCCGCCGGCTTGCCCACCCGGTCATACCCCGCGAGCAGCCGGCTCTTGAGGTTCATCAGCACGTCATACCACGGCGACGCTTGAGCCTCGCTCTCGGTAGGCGTGGCTGGCGCATTGCTTTCTACCGCCAACGGTGGCATGGCGTCGCCAGCGGCGGATGCGCCCAGCGCGGCCGGCGGCACGCCGCCGGCTGGTCGCCCACGACGCGCCAAATCCAACCCCTGCTCGTCGATCACCCGTTCGGCCAGTGCACGGCTACGCAGCAGTTCCACCTGCGTCTGCATCAGCAAAAGGTCGTTACCATCGCGGTTATCTGCCTCCTTGTTGAAGTCGACAATGCGCTCCGTCGACCGGTCCACCTGCAGCATCACCGTGGACTCATACAAAGGGGTTCTGGCCAGCCCCGCCACCAGGGCCACCAGCAGGCACAACAGCACGGACGCCAGCAGCGCCCACTTGCGACGCAGCACCATGCGCCACAGCTCACGCAGATCCAGGCTGTCGTCGTCAGTTTCAGCTGTTTCAGCATGTCCACTGTGCGGCGCCATCGCCTGGGAAGGACGCAGCATCAGCGCCGACGGACGATGCGCAGGTTGCGGCAAAGGAAATTCTTGGTTTGAAGAGCTCATCTGAAACAACCTGGCTTGGTAACAACTGAGGCCAGTCGCAAGGCTAGCCTGAAAAAAGACGGTGAGTCGGTCACCTGCTAAATGCAGAAAACGGGTTGAGAAGATCGACCATATCCCGGAACAGCGAATCCCCCA
>JAEWVY010000096.1 GCA_023396625.1 Pseudomonadota bacterium
AATTTGATGTTACCGAACGCCAATGCGGTGAGACCAGGGGTCGCTCATGCAGCGTCTAGCCCAGGCCCCCAACATCGCCATCGCCACGCTCTGGGCCGATGCGTTGCGCGCCGAGGGCATCGCCGCCAGCGTCGAGCGGCAGTACCTGGGCAGCGTGGCCGGAGAGCTGCCGCCGGATCAGTGCCTGCCCGAAGTGTGGATTCACCACCCCGCGCAGGAAGCCCGTGCCCGTGCGCTGCTGCAGGCGCTGCAGCACGTGCCGCAGCGCCGCTGGGTCTGCGCCTGCGGTGAAAAGGTGGAGGGCGGCTTCGAAGCCTGCTGGGCCTGCGGGCGCTTCATGCCGGTCTGACATGGCGCGAAACGCCGGCCGGTGCCTGTCTACGCGTCGTCGTGCCGGCCGGCTTTCGAGCGCATCCGCTTGATGTCCCCGCGCGCGGTTTTTCCCTCCAGCCGGCGGCGTTGCGAGGCGAGGGTGGGGCGGGTCGGCTTGCGGCGCTTGGCCGGCGTGGCGACGCTGTCCACCAGCGCGTGCAGGCGCGCGATGGCCTCGGCGCGGTTCTGTTCCAGGCTGCGGCTGCCCTGCGCCTTGATGACGATCACACCATCGGTGTTGACGCGGCGGTCGTGCAGGGCGAGCAGGCGGGCCTTCACGGCTTCGGGCAGCGACGAGGCCCGCACGCAAAAGCGCAGGTGGACGGCGTTGGACACCTTGTTCACGTTCTGCCCGCCCGCGCCCTGGGCGCGAATGGCCGTGAAATCGATTTCGCTTTCGGGGATGACGAATGGCGGGCGGGTCGAGGGGTTCACTGGCCCAGCAGTCCTTTCTTCATGCGCCTGTCGATGGGATGCTCGCCGATGAAGATGCCGAGCACGGCTTCATAGAAATCCGGGCCCGGGACGGGCGCGCCCCGGATCTGTCCGTTGAACGACAGGGTCATGCCGATGTCCGGAACGTAGTCCAGGTCGACCACGTCGCCCTTTTTCGTGTACGGCAGGCCGCGGATGATCTGGTCGAACCGCTGGATGCGCTCTTCCAGCAGCGCCAGCTCGGCCTCGCTCGCGTTCTTGCGCACACCGGCGACCAGCGCCTTGCTGAACTCCTGGGGACCGGCCCGCACCATCATGCGCATTTGCAGGCGCTTGGGGCCGGGTTGCGCCATGGCGTCTTTCAGCGAGGTGGCCTGTTCCGGGAGGTAGAGGCCGGCGGCATAGCCCTTGAGCACGAACACCGCGCGCAGGCCGACGCCGTTCAGACGCAGGGGGGTCCGGGCAATTTCCACGGTGTCGGCGAAGGTCTGGCCTTCGAATTCCAGGGCATGGGCGGCCGGGGGCAGCGCCAAGGACAGGCTCAGCAGGAGGGCGATCAGCAGAGGGGGCATGGTCAGGGTATGGCGTCAATTTTCGGGGCGTCTGAAACAGGTTCGACAGCGCAATGGTGCCACGGCCGGGCCTGGCCACCTGGCGACCCCGGGTTTCCCCGCCTCGGGGCGGTCTTGCGTGAAAACCCCATGGTCGCCATGCGGCCGACGTTCAATAATTCCCGTGTCAATTTTTTTGACTGTGCAAGAGCCCGTGGGAAGCCATTCGACGACTCTGGTCACCGCTTTATTTCTTAGCTGCAATATTCGGAGACCTTCATGAAACTCTGCAGAACGCTTCTTGGGACTTTGCTGGCCGCGGGCGTCGTGGCTTCCGCGGTCGCGCAGACCACCATGCGCATCAGCGTGGCGGTGGCGCAGAACTCGCACCAGGGGGTCGCGGTCGAGACCTTCGCGAAGGAGGTGGAGAAGCGAACGGCCGGCCGCTACAAGATCCAACCGTTCTATGCCGGGGCGCTCGGCGGCGAGCGCGAGTCGATCGAGGCCGTCCAGCTCGGCGTGTTCGAGCTCACCTCCACCTCGACAGGGCCGGTGCCCAATTTCGTGCCGGAAACCAAGATCTTCGACATCCCGTTCCTGTTCCGCGACAAGGCACACGCCCGCGCGGTGCTGGATGGCCCCATCGGCCAGGAGATGCTGGCCAAGTTCGACGCCAAGGGTTTCAAGGCGCTGGCCTGGGGCGAGAACGGCCTGCGCCACATGACCAACAACAAGCGGCCCGTGAATAGCCCCGAGGACCTCAAGGGCCTGAAGATCCGCACCATGGAGAACCCGGTGCACATCGCGGCCTACAGGGGGTTCGGCATCAACACCACGCCCATGGCCTTCACCGAGCTGTTCACCGCGCTCCAGCAGGGCACCGTGGATGGCCAGGAGAACCCGCTCTCGATCATCATGACCGCCAAGTTCGACCAGGTGCAGAAACACCTCACGCTGACCGGCCATGTGTATGCGCCGGCGGTGTTCCTGATGAACAGGGCCGCGTTCGAGAAACTGGGCGCGGCCGACAAGCAGGCCTTTATCGAGGCCGCGAAGGAGGGTGCCAAGGCCAACCGGGCCCGCGTCGACGCGGACGATGCCAAGGGCGTGGCCCAGTTGCGCGCCAACGGCATGGCCGTGGTGGAACACGTCGACAAGGCCAAGTTCGTCGCCGCGCTGGCGCCGGTGTACGCCGAATTCGACAAACAGTTCGGCAAGGCCAACATCGACAGAATCCGCGATTACAAGTGACCGGGCCCCTGGCCTGGCACAGTGCGCGAACCGGGCCCGGCGGCCCTTCTTCGCGCGGACCCCTCCAGGCCGGGATGGCGGATTCGTCGCAGACAACAGGCTGCTTCCATGAAAACCCTTGAAAAATATTTCCTGGCGTTCAACCGCTGGGTGTTGATCTGCATTCTGGCCGCGATGGCCGTGATCGTCTTCGCCAATGTGGCCCTGCGGTACACGACGGACGCCTCCATCGCCTGGTCGGAAGAAACCGCCCGCTACCTCATGATCTGGCTCACCTTCCTGGGCTGTGGCCCGGTGCTGCGTTACGGCGGCCACATCGCGGTGGACAATCTGCAGGAGGCCTTGCCGCGCAGGCTGGCCATGGTCCTGCGCGCCCTGATCGCCCTGTTGCTGCTGGCGGTTTTTGTGTTCTTCATCTGGTTCGGCATCGACTACATGAAGCGGACCCAGTATCAGCTGACGCCGTCCACGCAGGTGCCGTTCGCCTGGGTCTACGCCGCGCTGCCCATCGGCATGGCCATGACGGTCGTGCACTGGCTGCTGATCGTGCGCGACTACGTGACCGACAGGCGGTTTGCCGCCGACGCCCATTTCGACGCCACCGCGAGTGCTTCCCTATGAGTCCCAGCGTCCTTCTGCTCGTGTCGGCCTGCGTCTACCTGGCCATCGGGGTTCCGGTCGCCTTCGCGCTGGGCTTGTCCACCGTGACGGCGCTGCTCGTGTCGGGGCATTTCCCGATGATCGTGTTGCTGAAGGAAACGTTCACCGGCATCGACAGCTTCCCGCTGATGGCTGTGCCCTTCTTCATTCTCGCGGCGGAGCTGATGAGTGGCGGCTCGCTGACGGAGGTGCTGCTGAGGTTCGCCGGCCAGTTCGTCGGCCACAAGCGCGGCGGGCTGGGCTACACCAACGTGGTGTCGCTGACCCTGTTCTCGGGCATTTCCGGGTCGGCGCTCGCCGACGCGGCGGGGCCGGGCTCGATGCTGATCCGGATGATGGACAAGGCGGGCTACGATCGCGCCTACGCCGCGGCGCTGACCGCTTCCACCGCGGTGGTCGGCCCCATCATTCCCCCCTCGATCATCATGATCATCTATGCGCTGGCGGACGAGAGGGTGTCGGTGGGGGCGCTGTTCGCAGCGGGCATCTTCCCGGGACTGCTGATCGCCGCGGCGATGTGCGTGGTCAACTGGCATGTGTCGAAGAAGCGCCACTACAAGGGCGATGGCGCGATGCCGTCCTGGCCCGAGGTCGCGCGCACGACCTGGCGCGCCCTGCCCGCGATCCTGCTGCCGGTGCTGATCCTCGGCGGCATGCGTGCGGGCTGGTTCACCCCCACCGAGGCCTCTGTCGTCGCGGTGTTCTACGCGTTGCTGTGCGGCAAATATGTCTATCGGACGCTGCGGTGGCAGGCGGTGCCCGACATCCTGTCGCGCGCCGCGTTGCTGACGGCGTCGGTCCTGATGATCATCGGCATGTCCGCGTCCTTCGCCTGGGTGCTGACCGCCGAGGGCGTGCCGCAGATCGTGGCCGGATGGATCACCCAGATGGACCTGAACGTCTGGATGTTCCTGATCGTACTGAATGTGTTCCTGCTGCTGTTCGGCATCTTCATCGAACCGTTGCCAGGGGTGATGGTGCTGGTGCCCATCCTGGCGCCGGTGGCGGCGGCCGTGGGCGTGGAACCCGTGCACTTCGCCATGGTCGTCATCGTCAACCTGACGCTGGGCCTGATCACGCCACCGGTCGGCGGGCTGCTGTTCGTCACGTCCAACGTTTCTCAGGTGCCGCTGACCCGCCTGACGCGCGAGCTGGTGCCTTTCCTGTGGGCCCATGGCGCCGTGCTGCTGATCCTGACCTTTGTGCCGGCCCTGAGCACCTGGC
>JAEWVY010000125.1 GCA_023396625.1 Pseudomonadota bacterium
CCGCTGTTGTGCTTGGCGCCGTTCACGGCGTTCGCGCGAGGAACAACCATGCTTCATAGCCTTCGTCGAGCTGCACCTGACATGGCGTTCGAGAGAGACGCGCTCAAAGCCGCGCGCCCCTCGAGCTAAACGTTGCGCGCCAAAATTTCCCCAACCCTCGGCACGGAGAATCCACCACATGCGTACGACCCTATTCCTCATTTCTGGCCTGTTCCTCATGGCTTCGCTTCTCATCGTGGCAAAGCTGTTTGCCGAGCACATTCCTTCGGCCCCCAACTGGGCGGTTGCCCTTGGGCTGGCTCTCTGGCTCGCAGCCACGGGCGCCAACATGTGGCTAGGCGTTTCCAAGGCGGGCTACTCGGTCGCCGACGAACTCCCCATACTGCTTCTTTTGTTTGCCGTGCCTGCCGCGGTTGCAGTTCTGGTGCGGTGGCGGTTCCTTTGACCCAAGCAAAGGGCGAAAGATGGCCCGATCGCAGGGTTGAGAGGTCCTTGCATGCCAGTGGCGCCTGACAACCGGTTGCAGCGGACGGCCCGCCGCTGAACCGGAGCGTTAGGGCGCACAAGATGCCAACGATCATCAGTCATCCCGCTGTCCCAGTGGCAATGAGCATCGCGCTCGGCTCACGTCTTATATCGGGCAGGCTGCTTCTTGCTGGCGTCGCTGCGTCCGTCCTGCCCGATCTCGACGTTGTTGCGTTTCGCCTGGGCATCGGTTACGCCCACGATTTCGGCCACCGCGGCGCTTCACACTCAGTCTTATTCGCCTTGGCCGTTGCCGCGCTGTCACTCCTGGCAGCCCGCAAGCTGCAGGCTGCACCATGGCTTGCGTTCCTGTTTGTCTTTCTTGCAGGCGTCTCTCATCCGTTGCTCGACATGTGCACCAGTGGCGGTCTGGGTGCGGCCCTTTGGTGGCCCGTGTCTCATGAAAGGTTGTTCTTCCCGACTCAGGTTATCGAAGTGTCCCCACTGAGCCTGCGTCGATTCCTCGGCCCCGCAGGCGCGTCGGTCATTGTTTCCGAAGTTCTTTGGGTTTGGCTTCCCTGCTCTGCCATAGCCCTGGCATCCCTTGTGCTTCGTCGCAAGAATGCGCCCTAACCCCTCGCTTGAACGGGTCCCACCGGCATGGCACTTGGGTCGCACCTGCGTCGTCCGCTCAGCTCAAACCTTAGGTCGCGCGAAACATGGAGGTCAAATGCAAATCGCCGCAACCGTTGTAAGTTCCACCAGTAAACACGAAGTCACCGTCCGTACGGGTGAAACGTCTCAGTCCTTGTCTGTCGCGCGAAAGCCCGCCGGTCCCGGCTCGAGCGTGAATGGCGGGGAGTTCTTGATGCTGGCTTTGGCTACGTGCTATTGCAACGACCTCTATCGCGAAGCGCAGCGCCTCGGCATTCCGATCGAAGGGGCAGAGGTCGAGGCCATTGCGGAATTCCCGGGCATTGGCCTGGCGGCGAGCAACATTTCATACCGTGCCCGAGTTCATTCGTCGGCACCGTTGGCTGACGTGCAGCGGCTTCTGCGTGAAACAGACGCTGTCGCCGAGGTCCACAACACGATCCGAACCGGCGCACGTGTCGAATTGCAGGATCTACACTTCGCTACCGCTCGGAGTTCGAGTTCCGAGACGGAGCGATCTCCAAGATCACAGGCCTCAGTTGAGGACACCCATGCCGCATCACCCATCACGCAACCGGCCAGCGCGAAAAGCCGCGCAGGCCGGTTAGCTCCGTCAAGCCGCTTGTGCGAATGCGACAGTTCACCATCCGGCCCGCCGTGGCATCTGAGCAGAAGGCGCTCGAAGCCATCCAGTGGCGAGCGTCGCTGAACAACCCCGGAGATCGCGATCACCTGTTGGCGAACCCCGATGCCATCGAACTGCCTCTTGCGCAAATCACGGCCGGCGGTGTCTTTGTGGCTGAGCTGAACAATTCGATCAAAGGCTTCGCTGCAATTCTTCCTCGGGCAGATGCGGACGCAGAGCTCGATGCGCTCTTTGTGGAGCCTGACGTGTGGCGGCAAGGCATTGGCCGCGCCCTGGTCGACTACTGCTCGCGCGCAGCAAGAGCTGCGGGCGCAGCCTCGCTGCATGTCGTGGGGAACCCGCACGCCGAGGGCTTCTACACGTCGTGCGGGTTCACAGTGGTCGGCACCCAGCAAACCCGGTTCGGTGTCGGTCTGCTCATGAAGCGAGGCTTGCCATGGGCGTAGCCGTCGTCATTCGTCGCGACTCGTCTGCGGTCCGTGCCGACGACATGGCGACGAGCGGCCAACGCCCGTGGATCATCCGGGACGGTGAAGTCCCTTACATTCGTTGGCGCACACGAAAAACAACCGCAGGAGTATTTCCCATGTACATCCCTCCCGGCTTTGGCACCGTCACGCCGTACTTCTTCGTTGCCGACGCGGAGCGCTTTGTCGCGTTCCTGGTCGACGGCTTGGGCGGCGAGGAAATCTTGCGCAGCTTGCGCCCGGACGGGCGAATCGCAAACGCACAGGTCGTGCTTGGCACGTCCACCGTCATGGTCAGCGAATCATCACCGAAGTACCCACCCATGCCCGCGTCGTACTACCTGTATGTCGAAGATGCCGACGCGGCAATGAGCCGTGCCCTCGCGCATGGAGCAACGCTTGAAATGGAGGCTGCCGACATGCCCTACGGCGATCGGCAGGGCGGGATCAAAGACACGCATGGCAATATTTGGTGGGTATCCCAGCGCATGGTTCGTGAGCCCTATGCTGCTTGAGCAGGCGCGCCCTGAACCGGGCGATAGGGGCTGGCGGAGCCCGGCTCACTCGTGCCGCAGCGCATCGATCGGGTCCAGACGGGCGGCCCGGCGTGCCGGGAAATAGCCGAACAGCACCCCGATGCCGGCCGAGAACGCGAAGGACAGCAGGTTCACGCCCGGGCTGAACAGGTAGGGCACCTGCATCACGTTCGCGAGCACGAGGGACGCGCCCGTCGCCAGCACAATGCCGATCAGCCCGCCCAGCGAGGCGAGCACCACGGCTTCGATCAGGAACTGCAACAGCACCTCGCGCTCCAGCGCGCCGATGGCCAGGCGCAGGCCGATTTCGCGCGTGCGCTCGGTCACGCTCACGAGCATGATGTTCATGATGCCGATGCCGCCTACCAGCAGGCTCACGGCGGCCACGGCGCCCAGCAGCATGGTCATGACCTTGGTGGTGCCCGACAGCGTGTCGGCCAGCTGCTTGGTGTCGAGCACGTTGAAGTTGTCTTCGTCGGTGTCCGAGAGCTTGCGCCGCTCGCGCATGAGTTGCGTGAGGCTTTTCTTGACGCGTGCCGGGTCGCTGCCTTCCATCATGGACACCAACAGCGTGTTGACGCGGGTGCTGCCCGTCACACGACGCTGCAGGGTCTTGATCGGCAGCAGCACCACATCATCCTGGTCGTTGCCGAACGCGCCCTGGCCTTTGGAGGTGAGTACGCCGACCACCTCGCAGGACATGCGCCGCACCCGCAGATGCTGGCCGATCGCGTCCTGCTCGCCAAAGATCTCGCGTCGCACGGTCTCACCGATCAGGCACACGGCCGCGCCTGCGCGCAGTTCACCCATCGTGAAACTTCGGCCACTGCTGTTCACTTTCCAGTTGCCCGTGTCGAGCCAGGCGTTGGTGCTGCCGATGATGCTGCTGGTCCAGTTGCGCCCATTGGCCACCACCGTGGCGCCGGTCCGTGCCTCGGGGGCCACGGCGGCAATACCGCCGATCTGCGTGGCGATGGCGTCCGCATCGTCCTCCTTGAACGCAGGGGCCGAGGCGCCGCTGCCCGGGCCCATGCGCTGGCCAGGGCGCAGCTGCAGCAGATTGGTGCCGAGACCGGAAATCTGGTTCTGCACCGCCATCGTCGCGCCGTTGCCCAGGGTGACCATGGTGATGACGGCGCTCACGCCGATCACGATGCCCAGGATGGTGAGAAAGGAGCGCAGCAGGTTGCGCCGGATCGAGCGCAGGGCAAGCAGCAGTGTGTTGAGCAGCATCAGCGGGCCTCCGCCCCCGTAGGCATCGCGGTCTCGCTGGCGGCGCGAGGGCGCAGCCCCGTCGGGTTCGGGTTGCGGACATCGCTGCGGATCGTGCCATCCACGAAATGCACGATGCGGCGGGCGTAGGCGGCCATGTCGGGCTCGTGCGTGACCATCAGGATGGTGATGCCCCGGTCCGCGTTGAGATGCCAGAGCAATTCCATGATTTCGACTCCGCGCACCGTGTCGAGGTTGCCCGTGGGCTCATCGGCCAGCAGCACGTCCGGTTCGGTGACGATGGCGCGCGCAATCGCCACGCGCTGCTGCTGGCCGCCGGAGAGTTCAGCTGGTGTGTGGTGCTCCCATCCCTTGAGGCCCACCGATTCCAGCGCCCGCGCGGCGGCGGCATGGCGAGCCGCCGTCGATTCGCCGCGGTAGATCAGCGGCAGCTCCACATTTTCCTGGGCCGAGGTGCGGGCCAGCAGGTTGTAGCCCTGGAACACGAAGCCGAGGTAGCGCCGGCGCAGCCGGGCGCGCTCGTCGCGCGACAGCGACTCGACGTGCATGCCCCTGAACAGGTACTCGCCACTGGTGGGCCGATCCAGACACCCCAGCATGTTCAGCGCGGTCGACTTGCCTGAGCCGCTGGGGCCCATGATGGCCACGAAATCCCCCGCGTGGATTTCCAGGTTCACGCCCTTGAGGGCCTGGAACGCGGTGCTGCCTTCGCCATACACCTTGGTGACCTGGTTCAACCGGATCAGCGGCACGCCGCCCGCGGACGGCGGCGGCGCCGGATCGGCCACGGGCACGGCGGCTTCGCTCATGGCGCGGCTCCGGCGCGCTGGTCGGTGATCACGGCCATGCCCTCGGCAATCTCCGGCCCGCTCACTTCGGTCATGCGGCCGTCGCTGATGCCGGTTTTCACGGTGATCGGCACGGCCTGTCCGTCCTTCAGGACCCAGATTTTTCTTTCGGTGGTGGCGCCCTTGCTGCCGTTGCCTTTGCCGCCGCCGCGCTGCGCGCTGGACCGCGGCATGCGTGGCATCAGCTTGGACATCAAGCCGCCGTTGCCCGCGGCGCTGGCCGCCGGGGCCGTCGTCGTGGTCGGGGCATAACGCAGCGCCGGGTTGGGGACCAGGAGCACGCCGTCGCGCTCGGTGGCCACGATGGTGGCGGCGGCCGTCATGCCAGGGCGCAGGCTCAGATCGTTGTTGTCCACCTCCAGGTAGGTGGTGTAGGTGATCACGTTGTCGGTCTTGGTCGAGCCATAGGCCACGCGCGTGATGGTGGCCGGGTAGCGGCGCGTGGGGTAGGCGCTGACGGTGAAGCTGGCCTTCTGGCCCACCTTGACGGCGCCCACGTCGGCTTCGTCCACGGCGACCTCCAGCCTCAGCTTTTTCAGGTCCTCGGCCAGCGAGAACAATGTCACGGCCTGCAGCGAGGCGGCCACCGCGTTGCCCGGTTCGACCGAGCGCGACAGCACCACGCCGTCGATCGGCGAGGGGATCGAAGCCTTCGACAGGTTGGTCTCGTCGGTGGAGAGCGCCGCCTTCGCCTGCGCGACGTTCGCGCCGGCGCTGGCCTCGGCGGCGACGGCCCGATCGAGGCTGGCGCGTGCGCTGTCGAGTTCGGCGGCCGAAGGCACCTTGCCGCCGGACAGGCGGGCCACTTCTTCCAGGCGGGCCAGGCTGGCCTTGGCCTCTTCCACGGTGGCCCGGGCCTGCGCGAGCTGGGCCTGCGAGGCGGCCAGCGCGGCGCGTGAGCGCAACACCTGGTCGGCCAGCTTGGCCGTGTCGAGCTCCACCAGGACCTGGCCTTTCTTCACCACGTCGTTCACGTCCACCCAGACCCGCTTGACCGTGCCCGACAGTTCGCTGCCGATATTGACGGTGCGCGTGGGCACGATCGAGCCGTTGGCCGCCACGGTGAGGGTGAGGCGGCCCTTGCGCACCGTTTCGGTGACGTAGCGGGGTTCGGCCGCGGCGCGGGCCCGGGACTGCCACCAGACCGCGGCCCCGGCGGCGGCGAGCACGAGCAGCAGCGTGACCCAGAGCACGGGCCGCCGCCACCAGCGGGCAGGCGCTGGCGCGCCAAGCAGGGTTTGCAGGTCAGCGGCGCCGGAGGCCGGGCGGGGTGGCGTGGGCGTGGTCATGTTCGGAACCGTTCCAGGTCGGGGGGGCGTGAAAATCAACGGGGTCGTGTCGCTCAGGGCGTGGCCGCGAGGTCTGCCGGCGCAGGCGTGTCGGCGGTCCAGCCGCCGCCCAGGGCCCGGTACAGGCGCACGTGGTCGGCGGCCAGGGCCGCGCGGGTGCTTTCGACGCTGTCCTGCGTGGACAGCAGCGTGCGCTGCGTGTCGAGCACCGTGCGGAAATCGATCAACCCGCTTTTGTAGCGCTGGCGCGCCAGCAGGTCGGCGTTGGCGGCGGCGTCGGCCGCGGCCTGCAGCCGACCCAGGCGCTCGCGGTCGCCGCGCAGGGCGGTCAGGGCGTCCTCGACGTCCTTGAGTGCCCCCAGCACCGTGGCCTGCCAGGCCAGTCGGGCCTGTTCCAGTGCGGCTTCCTGCACATGCACCTGCGCGCGCGCTGCGCCGCCGTCGAACAGCGGCGCCGACACGCTGGCCAGCAGCGAATTGGCCACCGACGCGCCGTGGGTGAGCGCGCCCAGGGTCAGTGCGCGCAGCCCGAGCGAGCCGCTGAGCTGAAAACTGGGGTAGCGCGCCGCGTCGGCCTGCGCCACCCGCGCCAACGCGGCGTTCACGCGCTGTTCGGCGGCGCGCACGTCGGGCCGCTGGCGCAGTGTCTCGGCGGGCAGCGAGACGGCCAGCCGTGCGTCGGGCTGAGGCACTTTCTGAGGCGCGTCCAGCGTGGTCCGTAGCATGCCCGGGGCCTGGGCGGTGAGCACGGCGAGCCGGCTCAACGCCTGGGCAATGCTGGTTTCGAGGGAAGGAATCTGTGCCGCGGTCTGCTCGCTGGCGGCCACGGCCTGCTCCAGATCGAGCGAGGAGGCGAGCCCGGCCTGCACGCGCCAGCGCGTGAGCTGCAGCGTTTCGGTCTGCGCCGCCAGGCTGCTGCGCGCGATAGCCAGCCGCTGTTGCTGGCCACGCAGGTCGAGATAGGCCAGCGCCACTTCGGCCGCAATGTTCACCCGCGTGCCTGCGAGGCTGGCCCAGGCGGCGCGCGCGTCGGCCACGGTGGCGTCGAGCGCGGCCTGGTTGCCGCCAAAGATGTCGGGCGTCCAGCTGGCGCCCAGGCTGACGGCGAAG
>JAEWVY010000137.1 GCA_023396625.1 Pseudomonadota bacterium
TCTGGATCACCCAGGCATTCGCGGCTCTGGTTGCCGGCACCTTCACTTCCCTCGCTTTCAGCCAGTCCGCAGACATCAAGATTGCCCACGTCTACAGCAAGACAGGCGCGCTGGAAGCTTATGGCAAGCAAACCCAGACGGGCTTCATGATGGGGTTGGAGTACGCCACAGGGGGCACCATGCAGGTGGCGGGTCGCAAGCTCAAGGTGATCGAGAAGGACGACCAGGGCAAGCCGGACCTCGGCAAGAGTCTGCTGGCGGCGGCATACGGCGACGACAAGGTCGATCTGGCCGTGGGACCGACGGCTTCGCCGGTGGCGCTGGCCATGCTGCCGGTGGCCGAGGAGTACAAGAAGGTCCTGCTGGTGGAGCCCGCCGTGGCCGACTCCATCACCGGCGACAAGTGGAACAAATACATTTTCCGCACCGGTCGCAACAGCAGCCAGGATGCGATTGCCAACGCCGTGGCGTTGGACAAGGAAGGCGTGAGCATTGTCACCATGGCGCAGGACTCGGCTTTCGGCCGTGATGGCGTCAAGGCCTTCAGGGAGGCACTGAAAAAATCGAAGATCGTGCACGAGGAGTTCCTGCCGCCGGCCACGACCGATTTCACGGCAGGTGGCCAGCGCATGATCGACAAGCTCAAGGGGCTGCCGGGGCGCAAGGTGATCTTCATCATCTGGGCCGGGGGCAACCCATTCAAGATTGCCGACATGGACCTCAGGCGCCATGGCATCGAGATCGCCACCGGCGGCAACATCCTGCCTGCCATGACCGCCTACAAGCAGTTCCCGGGCATGGAGGGGGCGGCCTATTACTACTTCGGCATCCCGAAGAACCCGGTCAACGAAGCCATGGTGGCGCAGCACTACAAGCAGTTCAAGGCTCCGCCGGACTTCTTCACCGCCGGAGGCTTCAGCGCGGCCATGGCGGTGGTGACGGCGCTCAAGAAGACCAATGGCGATGCCAGCGCGGCCAAACTGATTCCGGCGATGGAGGGCATGAGCTTCGACACGCCCAAGGGCAGAATGACTTTCCGCAAGGAAGATCACCAGGCCATGCAGAGCATGTACCACTTCAAGATCAAGGCCGACCCGGCCTTTGCCTGGGGCGTGCCTGAACTGGTGCGCGAAATCAAGGCGGAAGAGATGGCCATTCCCGTCCGCAACAAGCGGTAGTCGAACGCTCGGCGGCCGCCGGGTGCGCCGGTGGTGGCGCGCCGCGCAGTGCCCGAAATCCTCGTGCACTGCGGGCGCGCTCGGACGCCCCGCGCCGCGCACTTCGCGTCCGGTCTGCCCGGTGCCTCCCTTCCCCGTCTCCTCTTTCATTCTTCGACATGCTTGAAACCCGGGATCTCACGATCCGCTTCGGCGGGCACGTCGCGGTCAACGCGGTCTCGTGTGCGTTCGCACCGGGCACGCTGACGGCCATCGTCGGGCCCAACGGGGCGGGCAAGACCACCTATTTCAACCTGATCTCCGGTCAGCTCCGGGCGACGACTGGCCAGGTGCTGCTGAATGGCCAGGACTTGTCGGCCCTGCCGGCCTCGGCCCGTACGCGCGCGGGCCTGGGCCGGGCCTTCCAGCTGACGAACCTGTTTCCGAATCTGAGCGTGCTGGAGAACGTGCGCCTGGCCGTGCAGGCGACGCTGGACGGACCGCACCGTCGCGGCCTGAACCTGTGGAGCATCTGGAGCGACCATGCACGCCTGACGGCGCGCGCGCTCGCCATCCTCGAGGCGGTGGTGATGGCGCACCAGCAGGATATGCCGGTGGCCAGCCTGCCGCACGGCGATCAGCGCAAGCTCGAGGTGGCATTGCTCATGGCGCTGGATCCACAGGTGTACATGTTCGACGAACCGACCGCGGGGATGAGCCATGACGAAGCGCCGGTCATCCTGAACCTGATCCGCCAACTCAAGCAGGACCGGACCAAGACCATTTTGCTGGTGGAGCACAAGATGGACGTGGTCCGTGAGCTGGCCGACCGCATCATCGTGCTGACCAACGGCACGCTGGCCGCCGACGGCGCGCCGGCCGAGGTGATTGCCTCGCCCGTGGTGCAGGAGGCTTATCTGGGGGTGGCGCCCTCCGACGGCTCCGGGCCTGCCGAGGGACTCACGGGGTTTGGACCGACCCAAGGCGAGCCGGACCGAGGGGGCGTGTGATGGAAAACCTTCTTGAATTGCGTGGCGTGCACACCCACATCGGCGCGTACCACATCCTGCACGGGGTGGACTTGGTGGTGCCACGCGGACAGCTGACCATGCTGCTGGGCCGCAACGGCGCGGGCAAGACCACCACGCTGCGCACCATCATGGGCCTCTGGCCGGCGTCGAAGGGCCGGGTGCGGTTCGCGGGGCAGGACATCACGGCCCGGCCCACGCCGCAGATTGCCGGCCTGGGCATCGCCTACGTGCCGGAAAACATGGGCATCTTTGCCGACCTGACGGTGAAGGAGAACATGCTGCTGGCCGCGCGCCAGGCCAAGACCGTGGGCCAGATCGACCAGACCCGGCTGCAGTGGATCTTCAGCCTGTTTCCAGCGGTGGAGAAATTCTGGAACCACCCCGCCGGCAAGCTCTCCGGCGGGCAAAAGCAGATGCTGGCGGTCAGCCGCGCCATCGTCGAGCCACGCGAGCTGCTGATCGTGGACGAACCCAGCAAGGGGCTGGCGCCGGCCATCATCAACAACATGATCGAGGCCTTTCGCCAGCTCAAGACCAGCGGCGTCACCATCTTGCTGGTCGAGCAGAACCTGGCTTTTGCCAAACGCCTGGGCGACACCGTGGCCGTGATGGACGACGGTGTCGTGGTGCATGCGGGGTCGATGCGGGCGCTGGCGGAGGACGAGGCCCTGCAGCAGTCGCTGCTAGGGCTGGCGCTGTGAGAAATTTTAGAAAATTTTATGTTTTCCCAGCATGAATAGGTCACAATTTGCTATTGAATTAGGAGCAATTGCTCTGCCAGGAGGCGTGACGTGACGACACGGGACATCGACTGGAAGCCGCTGCTGCTGGTGCCGTTGCTCGCGCTGGTGGCTCTGCCGCTGGTCGGTTCGGGTTCGACCTGGCTCACGCTGACCGTGGCGGGGCTGGCCATGGGCATGATTGTCTTCATCATCGCTTCGGGTCTGACGCTGGTGTTCGGCCTGATGGACGTGCTCAATTTCGGCCACGGCGTGTTCATCGCGCTGGGTGCGTTTGTCGCCACCAGCGTGCTCGGCGCCATGGGCGACTGGACGGGGTCCAGCGAGCTGTGGCGGAACCTGGCGGCCGTGCTGCCGGCCATGCTGGTGGCGATGGCGGTCGCGGGGGCGCTAGGCCTGGCTTTCGAGCGCTTCATCGTGCGGCCGGTCTACGGCCAGCACCTCAAGCAGATCCTCATCACCATGGGCGGCATGATCATCGGCGAGGAACTGATCAAGGTGATCTGGGGCCCGCTGCAGATTCCGCTGCCGCTGCCCGAGGGCATGCGCGGGGCGATTTTGCTGGGGGACGCTTCCGTCGAGAAATACCGGTTGATTGCCGTGGTGGTCGGGCTGGCCGTGTTCGGACTGCAGGTCTGGACGCTGTCTCGCACCAAGATCGGCCTGCTGATTCGCGCAGGCGTGCAGGACCGTGAGATGGTCGAATCGCTCGGCTACCGCATTCGCAGGCTGTTCATCGGCGTGTTCGTCGCGGGCAGCGCGCTGGCCGGCCTGGGGGGCGTGATGTGGGGGCTGTACCAGCAGAGCGTGGTGCCGCAGATGGGGGCACAGGTCAATGTGCTGATTTTCATCGTCATCATCATTGGCGGCCTGGGTTCGACGGGTGGCGCGTTGATCGGCGCGCTGCTGGTCGGTCTGATGGCCAACTACACCGGCTTTCTTGTCCCCAAGGTCGCGCTGTTCTCGAACATCGTGCTCATGATGGCCATCCTTCTGTGGCGGCCACAAGGGGTGTACCCCGTGGCGAACCGATGAACGCCCCAGGCTGCAAGCCCGGCATGCCACCGCATCTGCGTTTTGCGGCGGGCCGGTCGTGTTCTTGGAAATGAGGATGACCATGTTCTCGCGATTGATCTCGAATGACTTTCCCCGCAGCCGGGTGCTGGCCGCGCTGCTGCTGGCCGTGCTGCTGGGCCTGGCCCTGGCGCCTTTTGTCTTTCCCGGCGTGAAGGCGCTGAACGTGGCGGCCAAGGTGCTGGTGTTCGTCGTGTTGGTGGCCAGTTTCGACCTGCTGCTGGGCTACACCGGGATCGTGAGTTTCGCGCACACCATGTTTTTCGGCATTGGCGCCTATGCGATTGCCATCGCCACCACCCATCTGGGGGCTAGCTGGGAGGCTCTGGTCTTCGGGTTGGGTGGTGGGCTGATGCTGTCGCTGGTACTGTCACTGGCCGTGGGTCTGTTCTCGCTGCGCGTGCGGGCGATCTTTTTCGCGATGATCACCTTGGCGGTGGCGGCGGCTTTCCAGACCTTGGCCTCGCAGCTGTCGGATATCACGGGCGGCGAGGATGGCCTGACTTTCCGCCTGCCCGAAGTCCTGTCCCCAAGCCACGAATTCAGCGAGGCCCCTTTTCTCGGGGTCAGCCTGGACGGCCGGTTGCTGACCTATTACCTGCTTTTCCTCGTGGCGCTGGGGTTGGTGCTGGCCTTGCTGCGGATCGTGAATTCGCCTTTCGGCCGTGTCTTGCAGGCCATCCGCGAAAACGAGTTTCGCGCCGAGGCCATCGGCTACCGCGTGGTGCTTTTCCGGACCCTCTCGAGCGTGCTGTCGGCCTTGTTCGCCACGCTGGCCGGCGCCATGCTGGCGCTTTGGCTGCGCTACAACGGGCCCGATACCTCGTTGTCGTTCGAGATCATGATGGACGTGCTGCTGATTGTCGTCATCGGCGGCATGGGCACGATCTACGGCGCGGTGATCGGCGCCGTGATCTTCCTGCTCGCACAGAGCTACCTGCAGGACCTGCTGCGGCTGGGCAGCGAGGCCACCGCCAGCCAGCCCTGGATGGCGGCCCTGCTGTCGCCCGACCGCTGGCTGCTCTGGCTGGGCCTGCTGTTCGTGCTTTCGGTCTACTACTTCCCCACCGGCGTGGTGGGGCGGCTGCGCGCGGCTGCGGCGCGCAAGGCCTGACGTTTCTGGCACTCACACCTCGACAACGTTACGACAACAGGAGACAAACCCATGAAGAACCGTGTCATTGCCTTGAATCCCGTCGCCATCACGGCGCTGGCCGGCCTTGCGCTGACGGCTTGCGGCGGCGGCGAAGACGGTGTCCCCCTCAATGCCAAGCCCGGCTACCTGGGCGTGGTGCTGCAGCAGACCTACGACGGGGTCAGCGACGATTTGCTCACGGCGGGCCTGGGCAAGACCGGCCTGGCCGCGGCCGCGCCGCCGCCCTATGCCGATCCGCTCAAGCCCACGGCGGCCGAACTGCGTCGCGCGGCCATCCACACCAACTATCGCGCCATGCTCGACATGACGGCGGCTGGCGGCTACGGCACGCTCTACGGCCCCAACGTGGACGCGCAGGGCAATGTGACCGCCGGCGAGGGCAAGGTGGCCGGCACCGAATACCTCGCGTTCGCCGACGATGGCACGGGGCGCAGGAACGTCACGCTCATGGTGCAGGTGCCGGCCAGCTTCGACCCGAAGAAGGCCTGCATCATCACCGCCACGGCCTCGGGTTCGCGCGGCGTGTACGGCGGAATCTCCACGGGTGAATGGGGCCTCAAGCGCGGCTGCGCGGTGGCCTATTCCGACAAGGGCACGAATGCTGCGCCGCACGACCTCCAGAACGACACCGTGCCGCTGATCGACGGCACGCGCGCCACGGCCGCCGCCGCGGGCACCCAGGCCGCGTTCAACGCGGGCCTCTCGGCCACCGAGCTGGCCGCCTTCAACGCCGCCACGCCCAACCGCTTCGCGTTCAAGCACGCCCATTCGGGCCAGAACGTCGAGAAAGACTGGGGCCGCACCACGTTGCAGGCCGTGGAGTTCGCCTACTACGTGCTCAACGAGCGCTACGGCGAGAAGAACAGTGCCGGCACCCGGCTGCGGACGCTTCGGCCCGGCAACACCATCGTCATCGCGTCCAGCATCTCCAACGGCGGTGGCGCGGCCATCGCGGCGGCCGAGCAGGACACCCAGGGCCTGATCAGCGGCGTGGCCGTGTCCGAACCCGCCGTGGAACTGCCCGCCAATCCGGGCGTGACGGTGCGGCGCGGCAGGCAGATGTTGCCGGTGATCGGCAAGACGCTGGTGGATTTCACCACCTACGCCAACCTGTTCCAGCCTTGCGCTTCGCTCGCGGCCTCGGTCAGCGGCTCGCCCTTCGCCGCGGCCTTTGCCGCAGGCTTCGCGAGCGCGGCCCTGCCCATCGCGCCCAACCGCTGCGCGGCACTCAAGAACGCCGGCCTGCTCAGCGCCGGCACCACGGCCGCGCAGGCCGAGGAGGCGCTGCAGAAGCTGCGCGGCTATGGCTGGGAGCCCGAATCGGACGACCTGCACGCCTCGCTCGCAGCCTTCGAGGTGGCGCCGGCGGTGTCCGTGACATTCGCCAACAGCCTCTCGCGCGCCAGTGTGAAGGACCACCTGTGCGGCTACAGCTATGCGGCCATCACGGCCACGGGCGCGGTCGGGACGCTGGCGCCCGCCGCGCTGGCCGGCATGTTCGCCACGGGCAATGGCGTGCCGCCGTCCAGCGGCGTGCAGCTCATCAACAACCACGGCAAGTTCGGTGCGGCGCGCGACTTCCTCTCCGTCTCGCCGGATTCCGGCATGGCCGACTGGAACACGCCGGGCGCGCTGTGCCTGCGCGCGTTGGTCACGGGCAGTGACGCGGCCGCGAAGCAACTGCAGGCCGGCGTGGACGAAACACGCCGCAGCGGCAACCTGCGCGGGAAGCCCGCGATCATCGTGCACGGCCGTGCCGATGCGCTGCTGCCCGTGAGCCACACCTCGCGCCCCTATGCCGCCCTCAACAAAAAGGTGGAGGGCCTGGCGAGCGGGCTGAGCTATGTGGAAGTGACGAACGCGCAGCATTTCGACAGTTTCATCGGCCTGCCGGCCGTGCTGCCGGGTTACGACAGCCGCTACATTCCACTGCATGTCTACCTGAACCGCGCGCTCGACGCGATGTACGAGCGCCTGGCGAACGGCAAGGCCTTGCCGGCCAGCCAGGTGGTGCGCACCGTGCCACGCGGGGGCACGGCTGGCAGCGCCCCGGCGATCTCGGCCGCGAACCTGCCGCCGCTGGTGGCCACGCCGACCGTCGGCAATGCGATTGTGGTGACGGCCGACGGCGTCATCACGATTCCCGACTGAGCGGGCAGGCGGAGCCATTCCTCGTGCAACCATGCGTCGGCCCGCTGCCGTCCACCATCGGGATGGGCCGTGAACGCCTGGTCCGCGAGGGCGGCCCGTGGGCGCCGGAACCCGCAGGTCGGCGGACGGTGCCGGACGGCAGGCGCTGACTCGGCGCCGTCGGCCCCCCGCCTTTGAAACAGCCACTTCCTTTTTGCTTCGACAAGGCGCTTCATCATGGTTCCCTCATCGCACTACGTCACCTGCGCCGGTTACGAAATCCACTACATGGCGTGGGGTGCCCCCGACGCGCCTGTGGTGATCGCGTGGCATGGCCTGGCGCGCACGGGGCGCGACATGGATGAACTCGCGGCGCATCTTGCACCGCGTTATCGGGTGATCTGTCCCGACACGATCGGCCGAGGCCTGAGCCAGTGGGCCGCGGAGCCCGGCAAGGAATACCAACTGGCGTTTTATGTCCGCATCGCCGCCGATCTGATGGACCGGCTGGACATTCCCGAGGCGCACTGGGTGGGCACCTCCATGGGCGGTGCCATTGGTACCGTCTGCGCCGCCGGGTTGATGTGGCCGCGTCTGAAGCCGCGTATCCGCAGCCTGGTGCTCAACGACAACGCGCCCCACCTGGCCGAGGCGGCTGTCGCGCGCATCCGGGCCTATGCGGGACAGCCACCGGCGTTCGCCACCGTGGCCGAGCTGGAAGCCTTTTTCCGGGAAGTCTATCGGCCCTACGGCTGGCTCAGCGATGCACAGTGGCGCCGGTTGACGGAGACCTCCGTGCGCCGCCTGCCGGACGGTCGCGTCACCCCGCATTACGACCCGGCCATGGTGCGGCAGTTCATCGACCATCCACTCGACTATGAACTTTGGGCGCACTACGATGCGCTGGAGATTCCGGTGCTGTGCTTGCGCGGGGCGGAGTCGGATCTGGTCTCGCGCGAAACCCTCGACGAGATGCGGCGCCGCGGCCCGGCGCTGCGCGGCTTGCTGCGTACCGTGGAGGTGCCTGGCTGCGGCCATGCGCCGGCGTTGAATGTGCCAAGCCAGCTCGAGGAGGTGGCGGCTTTCCTGGCCCACGCGGGAACACGCTGACCCACCTTCGCGCTGCAGGCGTCCGGACCGTCGCGCGCCGCGTCACCCTGGCCTGCGAACGTGCCGATGGGTCGGCCCGTGTCGGCCCGCGTCGCTGCCACGCGGGTGCGGCCGCCAGGGCCGTGTCACAGACCGGCGCGAGGGTCGTAGGGCAGTTCACGGGCCATGGTGGCGAAC
>JAEWVY010000158.1 GCA_023396625.1 Pseudomonadota bacterium
CCGCAAGGGTGAAGTGGCCTGGGCCACGGACGAGCACTTTCGCCCGAACTGCTCGCTGGACGAACTGGCCAAGCTGAAACCGGTATTCGTGAAGGAGAATGGCACGGTAACGGCCGGGAACGCCTCGGGCATCAACGACGCCGCCGCCGCCGTCGTGCTGATGGAGGCGGGCACCGCCAAGGCGCGCGGGCTGGCGCCATTGGCACGACTGGTGGCCTATGCCCATGCCGGCGTGGACCCCAAATACATGGGCATTGGCCCGGTGCCAGCCACCCAGCTGGCACTCAAAAAGGCGGGGCTCACGACCAAGGACCTGGACGTGATCGAGGCCAACGAGGCTTTCGCCGCCCAGGCCTGCGCCGTGTCCAAGGACCTGGGCCTGGATCCGGCCAAGGTCAATCCCAACGGCTCGGGCATTTCGCTGGGTCATCCGATCGGTGCGACCGGCGCGCTGATCACTGTGAAGGCGCTGTATGAACTGCGCCGCATCCAGGGCCGCTACGCGCTAGTCACCATGTGCATCGGGGGCGGCCAGGGCATCGCCGCCATCTTCGAGCGGCTCTAGGCCGCCAGCCGGCGCCGGCTCAAGGAGGTCACGGACACCGCCGGGGCATAAAAAAGAAGGGTTCCAAGGTTTTCCCAAGGAACCCCGCCATCAAATGGTCATATGACGCTATAAATTCAGGACTACCTCCTGCTCCGTCACATCATCCCCAGCATGCGCGGGAACCACAACGACAGCGCGGGCCAGTACGTCACCACCACGAGGAAGCCCAGCATCGAGAGCAACCACGGCCAGACGGCCACTGTCAGTTCGGTGATGCCCATCTTGGTGATCCCCGAGGCCACATAGAGGTTGAGCCCTACCGGTGGGTGGCACATGCCCACCTCCATGTTGACCACCATGATGATCCCGAAATGCACCGGATCGATGCCCAGCTTCATCGCCACCGGAAAAAGGATGGGCGCAAAGATCAGCACGATGGACGAGGGCTCCATGAAATTACCCGCGAGCAGCAGGATCACGTTGACCGCGAGCAGGAAGGTGATCACCCCGAGGCCGTGACCGAGCATCCAGTCGGCGAGCGCCTGCGGGATGTTCTCGTTGGTCATGATGAAGCTGAACAGCACCGCGTTGGTAATGATGTAGAGCAGCATGGCGCTCATGTTGGCCGAGTTCAGCAACACCCGCGGCACGTCCTTCAGACGCATGTCCTTGTAGATGAACACCGCGACGATGAAGGCATAGACCGCACTCATGGCCGCGGCCTCGGTCGGCGTAAAGATGCCGCTGTAGATCCCGCCCATGACGATCACGATGAGCAGCAAGCCCCAGATCGACTCGCGCAGCGCCGAGACCCGCTCGCCCCAGGAAGCGCGCGGCAAGCGTGGATAGTCGAACTTGCGCGCGCGCCAGTAGGTCACGCCGCCGAGCGTGGCGGCGAGCGCCAGCCCAGGGATGACGCCGGCCATAAACAGCGCACCGACCGAGGTGTTGGTCGCCACCGAGTACATCACCATCACGATGGACGGCGGAATCAGGATGCCCAGCGCCCCTGAGGTGGTGATGACCCCCGCACCGAAATTCCTCGGGAAACCGGCCTTGACCATGGCCGGCAGCAGGATGGAGCCGATGGCCACCACCGTGGCCGGCGACGAGCCCGACACGGCGGCAAACAGCGCGCAGGCCACGACCCCCCCAAGCCCCAGCCCGCCATACCAGTGGCCGACCATGCTCGTCGCAAACCGGATCATGCGCTTGGCCACGCCACCGTGGGTGAGGAAGTTGCCGGCGAGGATGAAGAACGGGATCGCCATGATCTCGAACTTCTCGATCCCGGTGAACAGCTTGAGCGCCACCGACTCGAGCGGCACCTGGGAAAAGCCGAAGAGAAAGGACAGGACAGTGAGGCCGAGCGAAATCGAGATCGGCATGCCGGTGAGCATCAGCACCAGCAGGAGAAGAAAGATGATGAGCGCGTTCATGGCTGTTTGTCCCTGACGTCGGAGGTCGTCTCACCGGCCACGGGCCGCGGGTGCAGGTTCTCGTCGAGCGCAAAGGTGTTGAGATCCACTTCCGGCTTGCCTTCGTCGAGTCCATCCACATGGCCATGATCGTGATGCGGAAGCTCGCCGGTGCGGATGAAACCCACCATCACCTGCACGAAGCGAAAGCACATCAAGCCGGTGCCCAGGGGAATGGCGCTGTAGACCGTCCAGGTCGGCCATTCGAGATCGGGGGTCGTCGGCCCTTCGGGAAGATCCCCCACGGGCTGCCCCAGGGTTTTCAGAAAGAAGTGGTGCGCGCCGTTCTCCCAGACAAAGGTCGACCCCAGCCAGGCCACGATGAAGGTGAACAAGGCGCCCGCAGCCAGCCCGAAAATGATGAACCTCGCGCGCCAGCGCGCATCGAGCCGATTGATGAGCACGTCCACGCCGACGTGAATGCCCGTGCGCACGCCGTAGGCCGCGCCGAACTTGGCCATCCACACGAACATGATGATGGTGAGTTCCTGCGCCCAACTGAAGTTGAGCGAGAGCAGCCAGTCCTGCACACCCGGAATGGCCCAACCCGCCGCATAGCGGTGCAGCACGGCGGCAAAGATGATCAGCGTCGCGCCGGCGATGAGGAGGGTGATCAGCCACTCCTCCAGGTGATCGAGAAATTTCATCGCATGTCTCCTGCACACAAAAAACGCGGCGCCGCCGGTTCATCCGGCGTGCCGCGCCTGCGCGCCAAGGCTCAGTGTTTGCTGGCGTCGAAACCGGTGGCCTTGTAGATTTCCTGCAGCGTTTCCTTGCCCACGCGATCGGCCATCTTGTTGTGCACCGGCACCATCGCTTTCTTGAGGGCCATGCGTTCTTCGGCAGTGGGAGTGTAGACGGTGGTCTTGCCGCTCGCCTTCACGCCTTCGAGCGCCTTGTCGTTTTCATCCTTGGCAATCTTGTTGGCATAGTCGGTCGCCTCCTTCATCGCTTGCTCAAGTTCGCCGCGAATGTCAGCGGGCAAGCCTTCCCAGAACTTTTTGTTCGTGATCACGGCGTAGCCGAGGTACCCGTGATTGGTCAGCGAAAGGTGCTTCTGCACCTCGTGCATCTTCTGCGTGTAGAGGTTGGAGATCGGGTTTTCCGTGCCATCGACCACACCGGTCTGCAGTGCCTGATAGACCTCGGAAAACGCCATCACCTGCGGAATGCCACCGACCGCACGGACCTGCTCCTCCAGCACCTTGGAGGATTGAATGCGGAATTTCTTGCCCTTGTAGTCAGCCGGCACACGCAGCGGCGTGTTCGCCGAGAAGGACTTGA
>JAEWVY010000172.1 GCA_023396625.1 Pseudomonadota bacterium
TGGCCCATGTGCAGCTTGCCGCTGGGGTAGGGCAGCATGGAGCAGGCGTAGAACTTCTTCTTGCTCGCGTCTTCGGTCACGCGGTAGGCGTCGCGCGCGGTCCAGTGGCTGTGCGCGGCGCGCTCCACGTCGGCGGGGGTGTATTTTTCTTGCATAGGGGAAAAGGGTGCGGAACAGTCGCACGGGGCAATTTTAGGCGGTGCGCCCGCGGCCCCCCGGCGAGGCCTGCCAGGCTGGCCGGGGCGTCAGTGGCCGGACGCCTCGGCGGGCTCGGCCACGAAGCCGATGCGGCTGAGCCCCGCCGCCTGCGCCGCGCCCATGATCTCGACAACACGGCCGTAGGGCACGGCCGCGTCGGCGCGCAGCTGCACTTCGGTGTCCGGATCGTCCGCGGCGGCCTGCCGCAGGCGGTCATTCAGCTGCGCCGGCGTGACGGGCTGGTCCTGCAGGAAGGCCTGTCCGGCCTTGTCCACCACCAGGGCGATGGAACGGGGCGCGTGCGGGGCCCGGGCACCATCCGCCCTGGGCAGGTCGAGCCGGATGGCGCTGCCCAGCAGGGGCGCGGTGATGAGCAGAATCGCCACCAGCACCAGCATCACGTCCACCAGCGGCGTGACGTTGATGTCACTGAACACCGGCGACTTGGCACTTTGTTCGAACCGGCCGAATGCCATGGCTCAGTGCGTGCCGGGCGTGGACCCGTCGCCCCTGTTCGCGCCGCGGCCATCGCCCAGCAAGTCGCGCAGGTCGCGTGCGAAGCCTTCCAGCGTGGCTTCGAGCGCGCCGACACGGCGGCCGAAGGCGTTGTAGGCCAGCACGGCGGGAATCGCCACGGCCAGGCCGGCGGCGGTCATGGTCAGGGACTCACCCACCGGGCCCGCGATGCGGTCGATGGTGACCTGCCCTCCCTGCGCCAGGCTGGCCAACGCATGGTGGATGCCCCAGACGGTGCCCAGCAGGCCCACGAAAGGCGCGGTGGCGCCCACGGTCGCCAGCAGCACCTGCCCACGCTGTAGCCGCGCAAGCACTTCGTGCAGCGCGTCGCGCAACGCGCGCGTGAGTTGCAGGGTCCGGCTGCCGGCGCCGGCCAGCGTGCCTGCCGCGCCGGTCCGCGCGGCATCGACGAGCGGCAGCACGAGGGCCTCGCGGTCGAAGGCGGCAACCTGCGAGCGCGCATCCTCCAGTGTGGGCGCCTGCCAGAACGCGGCCACGCCGCGGCGCAGGCCGCGCGCGGCGCGCGGCAGGAGCCAAAGTTTCCAGAGAATCACCACCCAGCTGGCCACCGACATGCCCAGCAGCAGCAGCGCGACGGCGCGGCCCACCTGATCCGTGCCGGCGAACAGCTCCCAGGCACTCACATCAGTTCAGGCCCAGCACGTCGGCCATGTCGAACAAACCCCGGGCCCGCCCGGCGAGAAAGCGCGCCGCGCGCAGGCTGCCCTGGGCGTAGGTGACGCGGCTTGATGACTTGTGCGTGATCTCGATGCGCTCGCCGATGCCGGCGAACAGCACGGTGTGGTCGCCCACGATATCGCCGCCGCGAATGGTGGCGAAACCGATGGACGAGGGGTCGCGCTCGCCCGTCACGCCTTCACGGGCATAGACGGCGCAGTCCTTGAGGTCCCGCCCCAGCGCGCCGGCGATGACCTCGCCCATGCGCAGCGCGGTGCCCGAGGGGGCATCCACCTTGTGGCGATGATGGGCTTCGATGATTTCGATGTCGTACCCCGTGGCGAGCGCCCGGGCGGCCATTTCCAGCAGCTTGAGCGTGACATTGACGCCCACGCTCATGTTCGGCGCCATGACGATGGCGATGTCCCGGGCCGCCTCGGCGATCTCGGCTTTCTGCGACTCGGTGAAACCGGTCGTGCCGATGACCATGGCCACGCCGAGCGCGCGGCAGGCCGCCAGGTGGCGCAACGTGCCCTCCGGACGCGTGAAGTCGATCAGCACCCGGGCGTTCTTCAGGCCGTTGTCCAGGTCAGCGGTGATGGCCAACCCGCTGGCGCGGCCGGAGAACGCCAGGGGATCGGTGCCCAGCGCCGGGCTGCCGGCGGCATCCAGCGCGCCGGCCAGCACGCAGTCCGGCGCGGCGGCAATGGCTTCGATCAGCATCTGGCCCATGCGGCCGGATGCGCCAGCCACAGCCACGGCAAGGGAATTCTGGACAGTCATGGGGACAGGGCGTCAAGCCGGCGGGTCAGCGCGCGGGCGGTTCGAGCGGAGGGTAATTGGCCATGGCCGGCGCACTCGAAGGCCCGGACGCCGCGGGACGCGGGTCGGAACCCTTGGCGGCAGGGTACTTGGCCAGCTGTTCCTGCGTGGCTTCGAGCACCGGGACCTTGTCGGTCTTGGGCGACGGATTCAAGTGGGACACGAATTCCGATTCGCTCGGCAGGGTATCGCCCTCGAACCGGTCGAGCACGTCGCCCTTGAAATACACGGTCATCCGGAACTGTTGCGGCTCGAGTCCGCCGCGCCGGATGGTAAACACATAGTCCCAGCGATCCCCATGAAAGACGCTGACCAGCAACGGCGTGCCCAGGATGTCGCGCACCTGCAGCCGGCTCATGCCCGGCTGCAGCGCCTGCGCCTGCTCGCGGGACACGAAGTTGCCCTGGATCACGTCGTAGCGGTAGGGGGACACCAGGGTATCGACGCGTTTCAGGCTGCCGCACGCGGTCAGCACGACACCGGTCAGCGCCAGGAGGACGGGACGCCGGAGGCAACGGTAGATCTTGGACAACATGGACAAGGGGCTGGCGGATATGATCGGCCATTGTAGCGGCTGGGTCCTGGCCCGGCACCCGTTTGTCCGCCCGAGAAAATACCCATGGCCAATGCCGAAGAACTCAAGAGCACCGGGCTCAAGGCCACGCTGCCACGACTGAAGATCCTCGAGGTCTTCCAGCAAGGCGGCCTGCGCCACATGACCGCCGAGGATGTGTTCCGCGTGCTACTGCAGGAGCGCGCCGACATCGGCCTGGCCACCGTCTACCGCGTGCTGACGCAGTTCGAGCAGGCCGGCATCCTCTGCCGCAGCCACTTCGAGTCGGGCAAGGCGGTCTACGAGCTCAACGAAGGCCAGCACCACGACCATCTGGTCTGCCTCGACTGCGGCCGGGTCGAGGAGTTCTACGACGCCGAGATCGAGCGGCGGCAAAACGATGTGGCGATCGCCAAGGGATTTGCCATCGCCGAGCACGCGCTGAGCCTCTACGCGCACTGCACCCGCGAGAATTGCCCGAACCGGCCCCCCGGCGGCCCCTGATGCGGCGCCCCGTGAATTTGAATCAAATCACGGATTTCCAGCGTGGTTGCTTGATATGTCGCTATAAATTAAAGAGCTCCGACGGGCTCAATTGCCGCTTTCCATCGCGCGGCGGTGACGCTCGACAAACTCCTGGTAGGTATCGATGCCGCGCAACTGCAGGATGGTGCTGCGCACGGCCGCCTCGACCAGCACGGCGATGTTGCGGCCGGCAACGACCTGGATGACCACCTTGCGCACCGGCACGCCCAGCACATCCTGCGTCAGCGGCTCGTAGGGCAACCGCTCGTATTCGCGTTCCATGGTCTCGCGGCGCACGAGATGGACGATGAGCTTGAGCCGCATCTTGCGGCGCACGGCGGTCTCGCCGAAGATGGCCCGGATGTCCAGCAATCCGATGCCGCGCACTTCCAGCAGGTTCTGCAGCAACTCTGGGCAGCGCCCCTCGATGGTGGTCTGGTTGATGCGGTACAGATCCACAGCGTCGTCGGCCACCAGGCCGTTGCCGCGCGAGATCAGCTCCAGGCCCAGCTCGCTCTTGCCCAGACCCGATTCGCCCGTGATGAGCACGCCCAGGCCCAGGATGTCCATGAACACGCCGTGCGTGGTCGTACGGTCGGCGAAATGCTTGGACAGATAGGCCCGCAGCACGTCGATCACGAAGGCCGACGACTCGTGCGTGGCGAACATCGGCAGTTGCGCGCGCTCGCACATGGACAGCAGCGCCTCGGGCGCGACCTGGCCGTCGCACAGCACCAGCACCGGCGGCTCCAGCGTCACGATGCGGGCGATGCGGCGCGCGCAGTCTTCCGGGGTGGCGTTGCTCAGGTAGGCGATCTCCCTGGCCCCGAGGATCTGCACACGGTAGGGATGGATGTAGTTCAGATAGCCCACGAGGTCCGCGCCCGAGCGCGCCTCGCGGATGGCCACTTCGTCGAAGCGCCGCTCCGACGCACCGAGCCCAGCGACCCATTCCCAGCGCAAGGTGGCGCGGTGGTCCTCGAACAGGACGTCGGCACTGAT
>JAEWVY010000254.1 GCA_023396625.1 Pseudomonadota bacterium
CGGGGGCGGCACAATGCGGACGATCGCATTTTCCCCAAGACCCGGTCTGTGTCCCGATGCAAATCACCGTGAGCCCCGTGGCCGCACCACGCGAATTCCTGGCGTCGCTGTACCGTGCGGCGGTGGCGCGGGCGCAGCCGCTGCTGAACACCGCGCAATTTCTTCCCGCGCCGCCGCGGGGGCGCACCCTGGTGCTGGGCGCGGGCAAGGCCGCGGGCGCCATGGCGCAGGCGATCGAAGCCCTGTGGCCCGTGGAGGCGCCGTTGTCGGGTCTGGTGGTCACGCGGTACGGGCACACGCCCCCGCGTTCTGCCGGGGTGTCGCCGCGTGTCGAGGTGGTGGAGGCGGCGCACCCGGTGCCCGATGCCGCGGGCGTGGCCGCGGCGCAACGCATGCTGGCGCTGACCCGCGGCCTGACGGCGGACGATCTGGTGCTGTGCCTGATCTCGGGCGGGGGGTCGGCGCTTCTGACCCTGCCGGCCGACGGGCTGACCCTGGAAGACAAGCGGCGCGTCAACCAGGCGCTGCTGGCGTCGGGCGCGGGCATCGCGGAGATGAACTGCGTGCGCAAGCACCTCTCGCGCATCAAGGGCGGGCGCCTGGCGGCGGCCTGCGATCCGGCGCGGGTGGTGACCCTGGCCATCAGCGACGTCCCGGGCGACGATCCGTCCATCATTGCCAGCGGGCCGACGGTGCCCGACCCGAGCCGATGCGACGAGGCGCTCGCCATCCTGCGCCGGCACCACATCGCGTTGCCCCCGGCGGTGGCGGCGGCGCTGGAGCGCGGCGCGCTGGAAACGCCCAAACCGGGCGATGCGGTGTTTCAGGGGCAGGCGGTGCATTTGATCGCCACGCCCCTGCAGTCCCTGCGGGCCGCCGCCGCGGTGGCGCAGGCGGCGGGGGTGGCGGCGCATGTCCTGAGCGACGAAATCGAGGGCGAGTCGCGGGACGTGGGCAAGGTGCACGCGGCCTTGGCCCGGGCGGTGGCGCGTGGCACGGGGGCCTTTGCCCGGCCCTGTGTGCTGCTCAGCGGCGGCGAGACGACTGTCACCGTGCGGCCCCGGCCGTCCGGTGCGCCACCCGGACGAGGCGGGCGGGCGGGCGAGTTCTGCCTCGGCCTGGCGCAGGCGCTGCAAGGTCAGCCCGGCATCTGGGCGTTGGCCGCGGATACCGATGGCATTGATGGCGTGGAATCCAATGCCGGCGCCTTTGTCGACCCCGACACGCTGGCGCGCGCCGCCAGCGCGGGGCTCAGGATCGACGATTTCCTGGACCGCAACGACGCCTGGGGTTATTTCCATGCGCTGGGCGACCTGCTGGTGACCGGCCCCACCCATACCAATGTCAATGATTTTCGGGCGCTGCTGGTTTTGTAGGGGCCGGGTTGCCCGGGGTTGATATGGGTCAAAGCACGGCCGGCCCGGGCAGGGCACAGTCGGGCCCATCATGTTGCCGGCGAAGTCTTTCGATCATTCAGGCGAGGTGCAGACCCTTCCTGCAGGAACTCCGTTGCTGCAGCGGCTCCAGCCGATGCAGGAGGTGCTGCACGTGGACGCCGGGCGCGTGGCGCTCGGCCTGGTGGAGGACGGCACCCTCGCACACCAGCTGGGTGTGGTGCAGGGGCCCTTCTGGCTCGAAGCCACGGCCGCGGTGCTGGGCCTGCCCAGTGTGGTCGACGGGGTGGCCGAAACGAGCGTGACCGTGCGGCGGGTGCCGCTGGCGGTGTTTCAGGCCGGGCTGGAGGCCTTGCCCGCCTCGGCGCGCGCGGTGCTGCACGACGTGGCCCAGGCACACAGGCAGCAGGTCGAAGTGGCGGTGAGCCGGCTGGTGAAGGACGCGGAGGCGCGTTGCGCCGAGTGGTTGCTGCGCCATGCCGAGCCGGTGGGCGAGCCGGGTTCGATGGCCGTGATGCTGCGCCAGCGCAAGCGGCAGATCGCCCAGCAACTGGGCATCGCTCCCGAGACCCTGTCGCGCGTGCTGCGGCACCTGCGTGAACGCAGCCTGATCAGCGGCTCCGGGCGGGTGCTCAATCTGGTCGACCCTGGCGGTCTGCGTTCCCTGGCCGGTGTGTGAGCCGTTCCCGGGCAGATTGTTCAAATAATTTGCCGTTTCCCAGCGTGGATAAACGATAGTTTGCTATCGTTTTTAATAATTTCTGAGGCCGCGATCCGTGCGGCTGTGTCCGCGAGGGCCGGGTGGTGGTCCTGTATGGACAGGCTTGTTCCGGCGCGCCTACACTGTCCCGGTGTCTTGTCGCTGTCGCCACCCGGCCTGGAGGTTTTCCATGACGCAGTGTCTCCCTTGCATTTCCGATGCGGCGGCCCGGTCCTGGCGCCGGCGCGACGTCGCGTCGCTGCTCGGTCTGGCCTTGTGGGCCGCCGCCGCGCCCGTGCCGGCGCGGGCCCAGGGCCGGCGGGTGCAGACGCCCTACGGCCCCCCGAAAGTGCTGTTCGACATGTATCTCGACCACCCGGCCAAGATGGGGGCGGCGCTGTACTGGGTGCGATCGCTGGTGAATCCGCTGACCGAGGCGCCCTACAGTTTTTTTGACGAGGATCTGCATGTCATCGTGCTGTTGCACGGCACGGAAATCGTCACCGTAGCCCGCAAGAACGAGGCGAAGTACGAGGAGGTGGTGCAGCGCATGCGCTATTACGCGGCCAAGGGCGTGAAGTTCAAGATCTGCGGCCTCGCGCTTCAGGACTACGGCTATGCCGAGGCCGACATGCAGCCGTTCATCGAGGTCACCCCGTCGGCCATGACCGAACTCGCGCATTGGCAGAACCAGGGGTATGCCGTGATCACGCCGCAGGTGACCGACAAGCGGCTCGCGATCGAGGACATCCGCTGATCGCC
>JAEWVY010000255.1 GCA_023396625.1 Pseudomonadota bacterium
GCCCACGCATGTTCAAGAAAATTCTGGTTGCCAACCGCGGCGAGATCGCGTTGCGGATTCAGCGCGCCTGCCGTGAGCTGGGCATCAAGGCGGTAATGGTCTATTCGGAAGCGGACCGTGACGCCAAGTATGTCAAGCTAGCCGAAGAGGCGGTCTGCATCGGACCGGCGGCGTCGCCGCTGAGCTACCTCAATATGCCGGCCATCATTTCGGCTGCTGAAGTGACCGATGCCGAAGCCATTCACCCGGGGTACGGTTTTCTGTCGGAGAACGCGGATTTCGCCGAGCGTGTGGAGCAGAGTGGCTTTCAGTTCATCGGCCCGACGCCGGAGTCGATCCGCGTGATGGGGGACAAAGTGTCCGCCAAGCAGGCCATGATCCGCGCCGGCGTGCCGTGCGTGCCAGGCTCGGACGGCGAGTTGCCTGATGATCCAGTGCAGATCCGACGCATCGCCAAGGCGGTGGGTTACCCGGTGATCGTCAAGGCGGCGGGTGGCGGTGGTGGGCGGGGCATGCGCGTCGTGCACACCGAGGCGGCGCTGATCAATGCGGTGCAGATGACCAAGGCCGAGGCGGGCGCTGCCTTTGGAAACCCGGCGGTTTACCTGGAGAAATTCCTCCAGAACCCACGCCATATCGAAATTCAGGTTCTTGCCGACAAATTCCGCAATGCCGTGTACCTGGGCGAGAGAGACTGTTCCATGCAACGCCGTCACCAGAAGGTGATCGAGGAGGCGCCCGCGCCGGGCATCCCGCGCAAGTTGATCGAACGCATTGGCGAGCGCTGTGTGGCGGCGGTCAAGAAAATCGGCTACCGAGGGGCGGGAACATTCGAGTTTCTCTATGAAAACGGCGAGTTCTATTTCATCGAGATGAACACACGGGTGCAGGTGGAGCATCCGGTGACCGAATTGATTTCCGGCGTCGACATCGTGCGGACGCAGATCATGGTGGCGGCAGGAGAAAAGCTCCCATTCACCCAGCGGCAGATTCAGCTGCGCGGGCACGCCATCGAGTGCCGCGTGAACGCCGAGGATCCTTACAAATTCACCCCTTCACCAGGACGCATCACCATGTGGCATCCGCCCGGCGGACCGGGGGTGCGGGTGGATTCGCATGTCTACACGAACTATTTTGTGCCGCCCAACTATGATTCGATGATCGGCAAGATCATTGTGCACGGCGACACCCGGGAACAGGCCCTTGCGCGCATGCAGACGGCCTTGCTGGAAATGGTGGTCGAAGGCATCAACACCAATATCCCGTTGCACCGCGAGTTGATGGTCGACGCGAAGTTCATGGATGGAGGCACCAACATCCATTATCTTGAAGAGTGGCTGAGCCACCGGGCGCGGTGACTTTGCGTTTTCCTCGCGTGAATTGTCATCATGTATGAGTTGAGCCTGACCTGCCCGGAGGATCGGGTGGAGACATTGAGCGACGCGCTTGACGCCCTGGATGCGCTGAGCGTTTCGGTGGAAGATGCCGACGCCCATACCGATGCCGAGCAGGCGCTGTTCGGCGAGCCCGGCATGCCTGCTCCCAAGGGGGGGTGGCAGCGTTCGCGCATGCTGGCCCTGTTTCCCACCCGTGAGGCGGCGCAGGAGGCGGCCGATTTGTTGGCGGCACAGGATTTCTTTGTCGGATGCCGGATTGTGGGGGTGGCTTCCGTGCCCGACCAGGATTGGGTGCGGCTGACCCAGTCACAGTTTGCCCCGGTCGCCATCACTGCGGATTTCTGGATCGTGCCGACCTGGCATGAAGTGCCAGCAGGTGCGCGACGGGTCATCCGCCTTGATCCGGGCCTGGCATTCGGCACGGGGACGCACCCCACCACCCGTATGTGCCTGCGCTGGATCGCACGCCATCAGGGCGAATGGGGTCGCGTGCTCGATTACGGCTGTGGCTCCGGCATTCTGGCCATTGGCGCGGCATTGCACGGGGCCACCGACGTCGATGCGGTCGATATCGACGAGGCGGCTGTGACGGCCACGCGAACGAATGCCCTGGCCAACGGGGTTCGCCTCGCGGCAGGCCTGCCCGAGCTTGCGCGCGGAACCTACGGGACGGTGATGGCGAACATCCTGGCCACGCCCTTGAAGGTGCTGGCGCCGTTGCTGTGCGCGCGTGTCGAGAAGGGCGGTGCGCTGGTACTGGCAGGCATCCTGGAGCGTCAGGCAGACGAACTCAAGGCGGCCTACGCCCCGTATCTTTCGCTTGAGGTGAGCGACAGCGAAGAAGGCTGGATTCTGATGACTGCCTCACATTGAGGCGATGGGCCACGCCTTTGGCCCGGTCCTACAATCGACGGTCCATGAGTCTGATCACACGCTGCCCCGCCTGCGGCACGATGTTCAAGGTCGTACCGGATCACCTGAGGATTTCCGATGGGTGGGTGCGATGCGGCCAATGCAGCGAGGTGTTCGACGCCAGGGCGTGTCTGCAGGAACTGACGCCGAAGGCCGTTGTGGTCGGGGAGGGGACCGGTATCGGTGCCGCTGTGGCGGGCGACGGGGCGCCTGTTCCCGAGGACTCCTCCACTGAGGGCGGAGACCAGACTTCCTTGGAGGAAGTGCCGTCATCGGCCCAATCACCAGCTTCCGGTCCACCCGGGGCCAATGGGGAGGTTGCCGCCGCCGAATCAGTGTGGCCAGCACCCGAAACAACCGAATCCCCGGACGGGCACGAAGGGCAGGAGGCGGCGGACCGGGCCACGTGGGCGCCGGAGCCGGACCACCCAAAGGACACAGGGGCTGG
>JAEWVY010000296.1 GCA_023396625.1 Pseudomonadota bacterium
GCGCTGTTCCTCACCAGCGGTTACGTGCAACCCTCGGCCGAAGCGTCGGCTCGCCGCTTCGCGGGTGATGAAGCCGGCTACACCTACACCCGCTCCGGCAATCCCACGGTCAGCAGTTTTGAACTGCGGCTGGCCGCGCTGGAGGGCAGCGAGGCCGCACTGGCCACGGCCACGGGCATGTCGGCCGTGCTGCTGATGCTGCTGAGCCTGCTCAAGGCCGGTGACCATGTGGTGTTTTCGCAGTCGATGTTTGGCTCCACCATCAAGCTCATTGGCTCCGAATTCGCCCGCTTTGGCGTGGAGTCCACCGCCGTGCCGCAGACCGACGTGACCGCGTGGAAGGCGGCGATTCGGCCCAACACCAGACTGCTGTTTGCGGAGACCCCCACCAACCCCCTCACCGAGGTGTGCGACATCGCGGCCCTGGCCGATCTGGCACACAACGCGGGGGCCTGGCTGGCCGTGGACAACTGCTTTGCGACCCCCATATTGCAGCAGCCTCTTCGCATGGGCGCGGACATCGTCATGCATTCGGGTACCAAGTACCTGGACGGTCAGGGGCGTGTCATGGCGGGCGCCTTGTGCGCCAGCGCGCAAATGGTCAACGAAAAGTTCCTGCCTGTACTGAAAAACGGCGGCATGGTGTTGTCGCCCTTCAATGCATGGGTGGTGCTCAAGGGCCTGGAGACGCTGGACATTCGCATGCGCGCGCAAAGTGCCCGGGCCCTGGACATGGCTCAGTGGCTGGAGCAGCATCCCCAGGTGGCGCGCGTGTTCTATCCACAGCTGCCAAGCCACCCGCAGCACGCCCTGGCCATGAAGCAGATGAGCGGCCTGGGCGGCGCGGTGTTGTCGTTTGAAGTCAAGGCAGGCAACCCACAGGAGGCGCGGGCCCGTGCCTTTCAAGTTCTGGACGCCTTGCAAACGCTTTCACTGTGCACCAACCTGGGCGACACCAAGACCTTGCTCACACATCCGGCCAGCACCTCGCACGCCAAACTCACCGAAGACCAGCGTCAGGCCGCCGGCATCGGCCAAGGCCTGATCCGGGTGGCGGTTGGCTTGGAGCACCTGCAGGACATGCAGGACGACCTTTCCCGCGGCCTCGATCTTCTGTAATTTGCGCTTTTCATGCCCACCAAAACACGCACCCGCTTTGCCCCGTCGCCCACAGGCTTCATCCACCTGGGCAACATTCGCTCCGCGCTCTACCCCTGGGCCTTTGCTCGCGCCACCGGCGGCGACTTCATCCTGCGCATCGAGGACACCGACCTGGAGCGCTCCACCCAGGCGGCGGTGGACGTCATCATCGAGAGCATGCGCTGGCTGGGCCTGGACTACGACGAAGGCCCGTACTACCAGATGCAGCGCATGGACCGCTACAAGCAGGTGTTGGCCGAGCTGCAGGCCGCGGGCCACGTCTACCCCTGCTACATGAGCGTGGAAGAACTCGATGCCCTGCGCGAGCGCCAGATGGCCGCCAAGCAAAAGCCGCGCTACGACGGCACCTGGCGCCCCGCGCCGGGCAAGGTGCTGCCGCCCGTGCCCGAGGGCGTCAAGCCCGTGCTGCGCTTCATGAACCCGCAGACCGGCTCCGTGGTGTGGGAAGACAAGGTCAAGGGCCGCATCGAGATCAGCAACGAAGAACTCGACGACCTGGTGATCGCCCGCCCCGATGGCACGCCCACCTACAACTTCTGCGTCGTGGTGGACGACATCGACATGGGCATCACCCACGTCATCCGTGGCGACGACCACGTCAACAACACGCCGCGCCAGATCAACATCTTCCAGGCCCTGGGCAAACCCGTGCCCGTGTACGCCCACCTGCCCACCGTGCTCAACGAGCAGGGCGAGAAGATGAGCAAGCGCAACGGCGCCAAGGCCGTCACGCAGTACGCGGCGGAAGGTTATCTACCCGACGCCATGGTCAACTACCTGGCGCGCCTGGGCTGGAGCCATGGTGACGACGAAATCTTCAGCCGCGAGCAGTTCCTGCAATGGTTCAACCTGGACCACCTGGGCAAGAGCGCGGCGCAGTTCGACGAGGCCAAGCTGCGCTGGGTCAACGCGCAACACCTGAAGGCCATGGCCGACGACGCGCTGGCGCCGCTGGTGGCGGCACAGCTGCAAACCCGTGGCATCACACCCGACGCGCGGCTGAGCGCCATCTGCGGCCTGCTCAAGGATCGCTGCGACACCACCGTGACGCTGGCCGACTGGGCCGCGCGTTTCTATGTCGACGTCACGCCCAGCGCCGAGGAATTGCAGCAGCACGTGACCGATACCGTGCGCCCCGCGCTGGCGCTGCTGGCCGAGAAGCTGGCCACCTGCGCCTGGGACAAGGCCAGCATCGCCGCCGTGCTGAAGGAAGTGCTGGCCGCCCAGGGCCTGAAGATGCCGCAATTGGCCATGCCCGTGCGCGTGCTGGTCATGGGTACGGCCCAGACCCCGTCGCTGGACGCGGTGCTGGCGCTGTGCGCGCAAGAAAATGTTGTGCGGCGCTTGAGCAGCGGCAATAAATGACGCTATAATTCAAGGCTCGGATGTTGACGAACAGCGCCGGATTGTTGACGATCTGGCATGGTCGGAAAACGGGGGTATAGCTCAGCTGGGAGAGCGCTTGCATGGCATGCAAGAGGTCAGCGGTTCGATCCCGCTTACCTCCACCAACAAACGAGTTCGGTTAGTTCCTAAGGTTTTGACCCCATCGTCTAGAGGCCTAGGACATCACCCTTTCACGGTGAGTACCGGGGTTCGAATCCCCGTGGGGTCGCCAAGTTTGGAAGCGCTTGGCTCAAGAAAGTGCTACTTTCGCGAGCGAATGCTTTCCTACCAGGAGTGGTAGTTCAGTTGGTTAGAATACCGGCCTGGCACGCCGGGGGGCGCGGGTTCGAGTCCCGTCCACTCCGCCAAAACAAAAAAGCGCTTGATTTATCAAGCGCTTTTTTCTTTTCTGCTTGTCCGTAGTGAGCCATCGAGGTGCCAACGCCCGGGCCAATTAGACATCGTGGCTTGGCGTGCTCCACTTTTTGAAGCAAAGCATTCAATCAAAATAAGCGTCAACGCCTATTTTTCACAGAATTGTCAACAAACCAGCCGCCACGGGCACATGCGGTTTGCGCGCAAGCTCATGCGCAATTGTTGGGCGCTTTTTCAAATGCAAAAAGCTTCGTTGTAAGACAGCCACCCCCTTCCTAGCATCCGGTGCCTGGAGTCGCAAAAGCGGCTCGACACCGACGGAAGGGCCACATGTCTCACGCCACCTTGGAATCCACCCACGCCAGACCACGGCTGAGCGTGGCCGAACTGCGCCGCCGAGCGTTGGCCTTGCTGCCCTTGATCCGCCAGGGGGCAGAAGACCGTGAGCGGCATCGTATCCTCCCGCACGACCAGGTTCGCCGCATCGCCGCGCAAGGGCTGTTCACGTTCCGCATCCCACAGTCGCATGGCGGAGCAGGTGCTTCGGTGCACGATGTCATCGAGTTCGTGATCCAGGCCGCTGCGGCCGACTCCAACGTGGCTCAGGCGCTGCGCCCAGGCTTTTTGTTCATCGAAAGCCTTCTGGCCAGCGACGACGAAGCGGCCCGCCAACGCTGGCTGCCACGCTACCTGGATGGCGCGGTGATCGGCAACGCAGGCTGGGAAATCGGCGGAGCCAATGGCGTGATCGCCACCCGCATCGTGCGAGAGGGTGATCACTACCGCGTCAACGGCAGCAAGTACTACAGCACCGGAGGCCTGTACGCCGACTGGATCACCACGGCGGCGCTGGACGAGTCCGGCCAGGAGGTCCGTTTCATCCTTCCCCGGGACCGCGAAGGACTGGAACTGCTGGACGACTTCGATGCCATGGGCCAGCGTTTGACCGCCAGCGGCACCACGCACCTGAACCACGTCCGGGTCGAGGAAGACGAGCTGATCCGGTCACCGCTGTTTCGCGACGGCAAGGCCCAGCGCAGCATCGTCACCCCCTATGCGCAGCTGTTCCTGGCGGCGGTGGAAGCCGGCATCGCCCGCAACGCGCTGGACGACGCGGTTCACTTCGCCCGCCACCATGCACGCCCCATCAAACACAGCACCGCCAGCCGTGCCGTGGATGACCCTTACGTGACCCGCGCCGTGGGTGTGGTGGCCGCCCAGGCGTTTGCCGCCGAGGCTGCGGTGCTGCAAGCCGCCGACAGCATCGACGTGGCCTGGGCCAATGGCCTGGACGAAGACGCCATCGTGCGAGCCTCGATCGACGTGGCCAAGGCGCAATACGTGGCGGTGAACGCCGCGCTGCAGGCGGCGGAACAGGCATTCGACGTGGGCAGCGCCTCAGCCACGGGGAGACAGTACAACCTGGACCGCCACTGGCGCAACGCCCGCACCGTGGCCAACCACAACCCCCGCGACTGGAAGGCTGCCGTGGTGGGCAGCTACCACCTCACGGGTGCACAGCCCCCGCTGTCGGGCTTGTTCTGAATCTCAGCCCGGTTCGCCCATGAGCCACACCGACGTCACCCTGCGCAACGCCGAAGACGAAGCCATTGCACGGCTCGCCGACGAGCTGGCTGCAGAGATCGAACCATCCGCCGCGCACTACGACCAGGAGGGTGAGTTTCCGCATGCGCATTTCGATCTGCTGGCTCGCCGCGGGGCGCTCAAGCTCACCGTCCCCAAGAATTTGGGTGGCCTGGGTGCTTCGCTTTACCAAACCCTGCTGTTCCAGGAGCGTTTGGCCAAGGCCAGCGGGTCCACCGCCCTGTCGTTGGGTTGGCACTTGATGGCCTTTGGCTACCTGAGCCACGAGCTGCGCTGGCCACGCCCGGTGTTCGAGCGCCTGGCCCGCGACGTGGTGGACAAGGGACACCTGATCAACATCCTCGTCACCGAGCGCGAGGCCGGCAACCTGCTGCGCGGCGCCCGCGCCAGCACGGTCGCCTACCGGTTGCCCGGTGGCGGCTACCGCCTCAAGGGGCGCAAGGCGTTCTGCTCATCAGCACCCGGACTGGCGCAGATGATCGTCTACGCCTGGGTGGAAGAGGACCAGCGCACCGCCGAGTTCCTGGTGCCCAAGTCCGATCGCGTGCACATCGTGGGTGACTGGAACACGTTGGGCATGCGCGCCACCGGCAGCCTGGACATCGAATTCAACGATGTGGCACTGCCTGAGGAAGCCCTGCTGAGTTATATCGACGTGGGCCAGGTCAGCAGCTTCACCGTAGGCAGCCGAGCCTTTGGCCTGCAATTGCCCGCCATCTACCTGGGCATTGCCACTGCCGCACGCGACTTCGCGCTGGCCTTTGCCGACCGGCACCACTCCCACAGTTTGGGCAAGGTGATCCTCGAAGCGCCCCAGGTGCAGCAGCGCCTGGGAGAAATCGAGTTGCTGCTGGGCGCCTCCAAAACCCTGCTGTACGGCTTGGCTGAGCGCTGGGAGCAGCACCCGTCCATTCAAGACCGGCTCAACGACCCCGTGGCCATCACCAAGGTGACGGTGGTGCGCAACGCCAACCGCATCGTGGACCTGGCCATCGACATCGTCGGCGGACACGCATTGTCCAAATCCCTGCCACTGGAACGCTACCTGCGCGACGTGCGCTGCGGCCTCTACAACCCCCCGCAGGAAGACACCGTTCTGACCCAGCTGGCCCAGGGGGCCATCGCACGTCACCGTCAGCTCATCACCCCTCCCTTGAATGATCAACACCATGTCCAGAAAACCCATCGTCCTCAACGCGTTCAACATGAATTGCGTGGGTCACATCAATCACGGCCTGTGGACACACCCGCGTGATCGCTCCACCGAATACAACACCATCCCCTACTGGACCGATCTCGCAC
>JAEWVY010000070.1 GCA_023396625.1 Pseudomonadota bacterium
CTTCTATGACGTGAAGGTTGAAGATGCTGCGGGCGTCCTTGTGGCTGGTTCTGCCAAGGTCTTTCAGGTAATCGCAGTACGCCATGAGCAGCGCGGCCAATGTGTACTTGGCCTGAGCTTCCTTCTCTGCCGCCGCTGCCATCGCTGCCTGGGCATCTGCTGCCGCCTGGGCTTTGGCCTGCGCTGCTGCTACCTCCTTGGCTTGCCTTTCCGCTTGTAGCTGCTGCTGGAGGCTAGAGCCCTGTTGCTTTGCCTGCTGGTGCTGAAGCGCCAGTTCCTGGGCGGCCTTCTCTGCTGCTCGGAGTCCGTAGCGACCATCTGGTGAGGCGGTGAAGCGGTTCACTGCGCCGGGGCTGTCATCAAAGACCCCAATGGGCAAATTGAAGTTCTTGGCTCCCTCGGAGTAGCGCCAGAAAAGTTGCACTCCCTTGGCACCACGGCGGACAACCAGGGAGCCATAGGGCGTGATCTTGGTGAGGGTGGCAGTCTTGCCCTCGGGTAGCTCCTTGATCGTCTTGTGGAGGCTGGCAAGCCCTTTGGTGTCCGTGTTCATCTGGAGTCCGTTTCTCGAATTTTGCAGAATTTTTGCAGAATCCGGTGGGATGGTAACACAGACAAACGGACTTCAATGGGATATTTATCTCTTTTAAATCAATGAGTTGCTACGATGCAATGATTGCAGGGCTATCCATTTTTTGCAGATTTAGTGCCAGGGTGTAGGCCTTTTAATCCGTTTGTCGTGGGTTCGACCCCCGCACGTCCCACCAATAAATTCAAGGGCTTAGCCAAATGGTTAGGCCCTTTGTCTTTCTGGACGTGACGTAAACGTGACCAAGTTGACTACGTTCTCATCACGGACGCGCTGGATTCGACTCGCAGCGACAGCCAGATGTTCCGTGGCGTACTTTGCGTAGCGGTCTACCATCACCCTCGATTTCCAGCCACCCAAATCCTTGAGCTCATCGCAAGACGTTCCCGCTTGGCGATGCCACGATGCCCACGTATGCCGGAGGTCGTGAAACCGAATGCCAGCAGCCTCTAATGCGCTATACCAAGCCGTATTGGCGATAGCCCGCTGAATTGGCGCACTTCGGAAGGTGACAACGGGGGAGTACACGGGCCCGTCACGCAGCGCCTACCTAGAGGCGCTGGTCGCTGGTGTTCCTATGCGCATGTCAGGTCTCAACCGATTCAGGCGCGTCCCTGTGTCGATTCGTGCAAGCCGGTTTGAACTTGGCACAAGAAGTCGCTGATGAGAGTGGCAAATGCTTCCGGTGCCTCGGCGTTGGGTTGATGGCCAGCGCCGGGAATAACCGCCAGACGGGCGCTGGCGATGCCTGCCGCGATATGTCGCGAGTGTTCCGGAGGGTTGGCGCCATCATGTTCGCCGACGATGGCAAGCGTGGGGCACTTCACATGAGACAGCATGTGTTCAATGCCCACGCGACGCAGGATGGGCGCTGCGGCGCGCTGGATGGCCGGCCCGTCGTTGTCAAGGAAGGCTGCCCTTTCGGCTTGGAGGTCGGCGGCGCGGTCCGCATCGGAGAGAAACTGCGGGCCGTACAACACGGGTGCCAAACGTTGCCAAGCAGCCGCCGGATCCCGGGCATAGAGCGCCAGCATGTCTTCGTAACGGATCAATTTTTCGACGGGTTCAGCATGGGCGGAAGCACCGCACGTGACCAGAGATCGCACCCGCTCAGGCCATTGAGCAGCAACCCGGATGCCCGCCACCCCCCCAACGGATGACCCCACCCAATGGACGGGGCCAAGCCCGAGTGCGTCCTGCACGGCGAGCACGTCGGCGCAGAGGTTGTCAACATCATGACCACCGAGTGCTTGGGGACTGCGCCCCATGCTGCGCCAGTCAATGGTGACGCAGTGGAAGCGGGGCGTCAGCCGTTGGATCTGCCCAGCGTACATTCTGCCGCTGAAAAACAGACCATGAAGCAAAAGCACAGGGGGTAGGGCTGGATCGCCAAAACGTTCGATCCAGAGTTCGGTGTGATTTACTGAAATTAGCGGCATGTTTGCTTCCTTTGGTGGTGGAGTTGGTGTCAGGCCACGCCAACCCAGGTGTCGATCACCTCGGGTTGGGCGCGCAAATCCGGCACACTGCCTTGAAACACAGCTTCTCCATGGCCCAGTACGAGCACGTCATCAGCAAGTTCAAGGGCGATATCGAGCTTTTGCTCGATCAACAGCATCGCCAGGCCTTCGCGCTTGAGTTCGGCGAGTGTTTCCGCGACACGTTCCACCATCTGAGGGGACAGGCCCTCGGTGGGTTCGTCGACCACCAGCAGGTGCGGATTGCCCATGAGCGCGCGGCACAGCACCAGCATCTGCTGCTCTCCACCTGACAGTGCGCCAGCGGGTGCACGGCGGCGCTCGTGAAGGCGGGGAAACAGCGCGTAACACCGCTCCAGATTCCAGGGCGACGCTGTACCCGGCGCCGGGGCACGCTGGCCCAGGCGCAAGTTTTCCTCCACGTCGAGTTGGCCAAAAACCTCTCGGTTTTCAGGTACGTAGGCTACGCCGGCGCGCGCGATCCGATGCGCGTGCTCATGCACCAGTTCCTGGCCCATGAAACGCACCGACCCATGACGTGTGACGCGGCCCACCAGGGCACGCGCCACCGTGGAGCGTCCAGCGCCGTTGCGGCCGATCAGGGTCAGGACGCGGCCATTGGACAAACCGATGTCGAGCCCAAAAAGCACCTGGCTAGCGCCATAGTAGGCATTGAGATTGCGAACCTCAAGCATCTGCTGTTGCCTCCTGTGCCTGGTGCTGGCCGAGATAGGCCGCGCGCACGTCCGGGTGGCGCCGCACGGCTTCTGGGGTGTCGACCACGATCACTTGGCCATATACCAGAACGGCGATCCGGTCGGCCAGATCGAACACCACGCTCATGTCATGCTCGATCATCATCAGCGTGCGTCCCGTGCTGATGCGGCGGATCAACGCGATGACGCGTTGCGTTTCGGCGCGGCTCATGCCTGCGGTGGGTTCGTCCAACAGCACGCAGCGAGGATTGCTGGCCACGGTCACGCCGATTTCCAGGAGGCGCTGTTCGGCATAACTCAGATCACATACGGGGGTGTGCCGCCGGTGAGTCAACTCCAGCAGCTCGAGCAACCCCTGGACGTGCTGAATCAATGGTTGGTGGTTCTCCAGCCTGGATAAAACGCCAAGACGCTGGCCATGGGACCACATGGCGGCGATGGTCAGGTTCTCGCGGACCGTAAGTGCACCAAACAGGTTGCTGACCTGGAAACTGCGACCCAGACCCGCACGGTTCATATGGTACGGCGGATGGCCGGCGACTTCCTTCCCAAACAGTCGAATGCTGCCGCCATCTGGTACCAGCTGTCCGGAGATGAGCGAAAACAAGGTGGATTTTCCGGCGCCATTCGGGCCGATCAATGCCAGGCGCTCCCCTTCCCGTACTTGTAATTCCGTGCCGCGGATGATCTCCGTCAGGCCGAACGATTTGCGCAGTCCGCTCAGTTCGAGTGCGTTCATTGCGTTCGCTCCTGACGTCGGAGGAAGTGGGCTAGCCATAAAGAAACCGCAGCGCCCGAACCCCATAGAACACCCTGAAGCATCGCAGGTGGCATGGATTGCCAACCCGGCAGATGGGTGGGTTCCCCTTGTGCAAGCTGATAGGCGGTTTCGATGAAGATGACCAGCAACACGGCGAAACCCAAGGTGCCTGCGAAGGGGGCAACCCAATGTTTCGATCTGGGTCGCTTGCCGGCCTTCTCCCAGAGTCCCACGATGCCATCTGGCGCCAGCCAGACGAGTGTCACGAAGATAAAACCATAGTAGAAGAGCCAGGCGCGAGTCCATTCGGATACCACGCTTTGCATCACGGTGAGGAAGGTGGCGCCGATCAGGGGCCCGGCGGCGCTGCCGAGGCCACCGATGACCGTCATCAGCAGCACATTGGCGGAACTGTGCAGCGATACCGCGTCAACGGTCACGATTTCATAGGCCAGCGCAGACAGTGACCCGGCAACACCAGCCAATGTGCTGGCAGCTAGGCATGACGCCCAGCGCACATTGGCCGTGCAATATCCCAGAAATTCCACCCGCTGAGGATTTTCCCGCACAGCCAGTGTGGCCAGGCCCAAAGGCGTTGTTGCGAGCCAGCGCACGGCGGCGACAACAGCCAAAGCCCAGGCTGAAGTCAGCAAGAATTGCGGGCCGCTGCGGCCGTAGTCGATACCCAGCATCGAGGTGACTCGGGTTCGCTGCAAGGTGACCCCAGCCTCGCCGCCGAAGAAGCTGGGAAACATGAGGAAACAAGCTGCCACCAACTCACCCAGGCCCAGTGTCACCATGGCAAAGGCGACGCCACTGCGCCGGGTGACAGGGAAGCCCAGAACCACACCACAGGTCAAGCCAACAATGGCGCCGACCAGAGGCAGAAATTCATAGACAGGCCAAACGCCAGCCAACCAGCGCACGGCATGGGCGGTCACGAAGGCCGCTAGGCCAAAGTTGACGGCATGTCCAAAGGACAGCATGCCGGTACGGCCGAACAGAAGCTGGTAGCTGAGGCCGAAAACCCAGAGTATCAGTATCTGCGTGCCCAGTTGAAGGACAAATCCGTTGCCCATGCCGGCCAAGGCCAGAATAACCATGACGAGCAGCGCCACGGGCCCGTTGGCTAGGAGTGTTTGGCGCAGGCGGTGTGGAGAAAGCGGAGAGTGGATGGCAGTCATTGAAGAGGTCGAGACGGGCATCAGGCCTCCCGTCGTCCGAAAAGTCCACGGGGTCGGGCTAGCAGCATGGCCACCATCAATGCATATGGCGCCATGGGAGCCAGCTGGGATACCTTGATCTCGCCGAGCGTTGGCATGATTGCCCAGGGTAAAAGCTGCCCGAGCCGAAGATCCACGGCAATCAGGAGTGTCTGGAGCAAACCCACCAGCATGGCCGCGATGAATGCCCCTTGAATCGATCCGA